>NZ_JBIXLN010000004.1:0-157451 GCF_045798555.1 Paeniglutamicibacter sp. MACA_103
CCATCGTCATCGGGGTGTTCCTTGCCGTGGTCCTTCTGCTGCTCTTCCTCATCGAACTGGCGCCGCGACGCGGGCGCAAATACACCCTGATCCGCGCCGCGGCCTGCGTCGTGTTCCCGCTGGCAATGGTCGCGATCCTGGATTCCTACACCTGGGCCATCATCGCCGCCGGGTTCCTGGGCCTGCTGCTTTTCTGGTTCGACCTTCGCTCGCGGCACGGGACCGGCTACCTCTTCGCACTCTTCGGGTTCCTCTCCCCCGCGCTGATCCTGCTGGCGGTGGGGCTGGTCATCCCGACCATCCAGACCACCATCGCCTCGTTCATGAACTCGCGCGGCACCGAATTCGTGGGGCTGGAGAACTTTGCCTGGATCTTCACCCAGCCGGCCGGCATCCGCACGGTGCTCAACACCGTTCTCTGGGTGCTGATCGCCCCGGCGGTCTCCACTATTGCCGGCCTGGCCTATGCGGTGTTCGTCGACAAGTCCCGCGGCGAGAAGTTCTTCAAGATCCTGGTTTTCATGCCGATGGCGATCTCGTTCGTCGGGGCATCGATCATCTGGCGCTTCGTCTACACCGCGCGGCCCGCCGATGCCGACCAGATCGGCCTGCTGAACCAGCTGATCGTCACCTTCGGCGGGGAACCGGTGCAGTTCCTGCAGAACGAGCCGTGGAACACCGTGGCGCTGATTGTCGTGCTGATCTGGGTGCAGACCGGCTTCGCCATGGTGCTCCTCTCCGCGGCGATCAAGGCGGTGCCCATCGAGCAACTGGAGGCCGCCGAGCTGGACGGAGCCACTGCATGGCAGCGCTTCGCCAACGTCACGCTGCCGGGCATCCGCTCCACGCTGGTGGTCGTGCTGACCACCATCTCGATCGCCTCGCTGAAGGTCTTCGACATCGTGCGCACCATGACCGCCGGTGCCAACGAAACCTCGGTGATCGCCAATGAGATGTACACCCAGTTCCGCAACTTCGAGGCCGGCCGTTCCGCGGCGTTCGCCGTCATCCTCTTCGTCATGGTGATGCCCATCGTCATCTACAACGCCCGGCAGATCAAATTGCAAAGGGAGATGCGCTGATGTCCACGGTAGCCAAGCCACTGCCCCTCGAAACGGCCGCCGGGGCTGCCCGGCGGCGCCGGCCCGTCTCGCTGGCAAAATCCCGGCTGACCAGCCGCTGGGCCACGCTCGCGGCGCTGGTGATTGCCGCTCTGTGGACCATCCCCACCATCGGCCTGCTGGTCTCCTCTTTCCGGCCGGCGCAGCTGGTGCGCACCACCGGCTGGTGGACGATCTTTGAAAACCCCGGATTCACCACCGAGAACTACACCTCGGTGTTGCAGGCCGGCAACTCCCAGCTGACCATGGCGGGGTCGTTCCTCAACTCCATCGCGATCACCCTGCCGGCCACGGTGATCCCGCTGGTGCTGGCCACCCTGGCGGCCTACGGATTCGCCTGGATGCGTTTCCCCGGCAAGGACCTGCTCTTCATCTTGGTCTTTGCCTTGCAGATCGTGCCCATCCAGATGGCGCTGGTACCGATGCTGCGGCTCTTCGCCGCCGGGGAGCTTTTCGGCTACCCGGTCATCGGGGCGTTCGGCCAGGCCGGATACGCGCAGGTGTGGATCGCCCACACGATCTTCGCGCTGCCGCTGGCGATCTTCCTGCTGCACAACTTCATTGCCGAGATCCCCAACGAGATCATCGAGGCGGCCCGGGTGGACGGGGCCAGCCACGGGCAGATCTTCTTCCGCATCGTGCTGCCGCTCACGGCCCCGGCCATCGCCGCATTCTCCATCTTCCAGTTCCTCTGGGTCTGGAACGACCTGCTGGTGGCGTTGATCTTCGCCGACGGGCCGGTCGCCCCGATCACCAAGCTGCTGGCGGAGATCACCGGCAGCCGCGGGCAGGACTGGCACCTGCTCACCGCCGGTGCCTTCCTGGCGATCATCGTGCCGCTTGCGGTGTTCTTCGCCCTGCAGCGCTACTTCGTGCGCGGGCTCATGGCCGGATCCGCCAAGGGCTAGGAAGGCCGCGCGGGCGCCCGCACCGGCCCCCGGGGCAGGGCCTCACAGGAAAGCCGACGCTTCACTGGCTAGGATGGTTGACGTGGCTCAGTGGATTAAGACATGGATGGATGACGGCTGGCGTGCCGAGGTGCTCGCGTGGGTGGACATGGCCTGCGAGGCATATTCCCTCAAGCGCATAGGTACACTTCAGGACGCATCTTCGTCGATCCGCGCGAAGCACCTGCGCGTTCCCACGGACGCCGGGACGCTCTTCTTCAAGGCAGTGGCGCCCGGCCAGCTTTTTGAGCCGCCGGTGACGGCGGCCGCCGCGACCCTGGCCCCGGACAGGTTGGTCATGCCCCTGGCCATCGACCCGGAACGCGGCTGGATGCTCTCCCCCGACTACGGTGCGACGCTCGACGAGCTGGCCACCACCCCCGAACTCTGGGCGCGGGCGCTCGGTGCCCTCGGCACCCTGCAGCGCGAGGTGGTGGACTCCGAGGAGGCCCTCTTCGACGCCGGCCTGCAGATCCAGGACCCCGCGTGGATCCCCGAGGAGTTCAACAACGCGCTCACGCTGCACGCCTCGCTGCCCGCCGAACACCCGCTGGGCATTCCGGCGCGCGACGCCGACCACGCCTTCTCCGCCTACAAGGACATCGAGGAGGCCTGCGCACAGCTTATCGCCGGGCCGATCCCGCTGAGCCTGGAACACGGCTCCTTCGACCGCCGCCGGGTGTTTGCGCCCACCGACGGGCAGACCGCGCCGCGGATCCTGAACCTGGGGGACGCGCACTGGGCACACCCCTTTGCCTCGCTGGCCCGGCCCATTGAGAGGATGCGGATCGATTTCCGCTCCCCGGCCGACGACCCGCGGATCATGGCCGCCATCGGCGCCTACCTGTCGGCGTGGGACGACTACGGGTCCCCGGACGAGCTCTACGAGCTGGTGGCACCGGCCCTGCGGATCTCCCCGCTGCACACCCACGAGACCTGGCTGCAATTGCTGGCCGATGCCGACGAGCCGGCGCTGCGCCGCTGGGCCCCGAAGGTGCTCGAGCCGCTCGCGTCCCTGGCGACCGCCAGCGCCTGAGCCCGGCCGCACGCCGTGCGGCCTTCAGCGCTCCTGCCGGGCTTGCGGCCAGGTGCCGCGTTCCTTCATGACACGGGCCAGCACGTCGGCGCGGTCGCTCATGATCCCGTCGACCCCCATCTCCAGCAGCCGGTGCATGGCTGGCTCGTCGTTGACGACCCACACGTGGACCTGCAGCCCGGCGGCGTGGGCATGGTCGAGGAACCTTTGCGTCACCACGCGGATGGGCCCGCGCCGTTCGGGGACCTGCAGCACATCGACCCGCCGGAACAGGGCACGCGGCAGCGGGGCCAGGGCGCCCAGCAGCACCGCCAAGCCCACCCCCGGTACGCCGGGGCTGGCTGCGATCCGCGGCCCCGGGGCCCGGCCGCCGGCCAGCAGGCGCTGGACGGTGCGCCGGCGCCGCCCGCTGAAGGACGCCACCAGCACCCGCTCGTGCGCACCGTGGCGCGCGATGGCATCGGCCAGCAGCGCGGCGGATCGGGCATCCTTGACATCGACGTTGAAGTGCGCGCGCGGAAAGGCGCGAAGCAGCTGGTCAAAAGCGGGAATGGGCTCGCCCTTGACCCGCAGGGCGGAGAGTTCGGCGGCGGTGCAGTCCGCCACCTTGCGCCGGTCCCCGGTGAGCCGGAACAGGTCCTCGTCGTGGAACACCACCAGCACCCCGTCCTGCGTGGCGCGGACGTCGGTCTCCAGGTAGGCGAAGCCCAGCTCGTGTGCGGCGGCGAAGGCCTTCAGCGTGTTCTCCGCGCCGTCGGGCGCGAACCCGCGGTGGGCGAACGCCAGCGGGGAGCCCGCCAGCGCGGAGCCCGCGGTGTTGAGCAGGTAGCGTGCGGTGCCGACCCGTGCGGTGTCCATCTTCTCCCCTTCCTCGGTGCGGATCGAGGGGATCCCGCCGTTCCCTGGCTAGCGGTCCCCGGGCAGCTGCCCGTGGGCGGCAAGGATGCCTTCCAGGATGCAGGCGACCCCGTCGTCCTCGACCCCCGGCGCCCGGTAGGCGGCGGCGTCCAGCGCCGAGCGGTGCCCGGAGGCCATCGCGTATCCGTGCCCGGCCCAGGCCAGCATCTGCAGGTCGTTGGGCATGTCCCCGAACGCCACGACCTCTCCCGGGTCGATGCCCAGGTCCGCGGCGTAGGCGGCGAGGGCCACCGACTTGTTGACGTCCACGTGCGCCATTTCCAGCAGCGAGACGTCGAACGCGGAGTGGGTCACCGACACCAGGTGCCCCAGGTCCTGCGCGACGGCCGCCATGAAGTCGTCGGAGTTCCGGGTGCGGGACTTGGCCAGGAACTTCACCACTCCCTCCTCGCGCAGCGCCGCGGAGCGCAGGTCAAGGGTGTTGACGGTGTCCAGCCTGGCGGTCTCGGCGCTATCGGCAAAGCCGGGTTCCAGGTGCAGGCCGCGGGTGGTCTCCGCGGCGAAGGTGGCACCCGGTTCGGCGCGCAGGATGATGCGCCTGGCCTCGATGAGCAGGTCCGGTTCGATGGTTTCGGCGCCCAGCAGCCGCTCGGTCTCCAGGTCGTAGAGCACCGCCCCGTTGGAGCAGATCACCGCGCCCAGGTGGCCGAAGGCCGTACGGATCGGTTCGAGCCAGCGCACCGGGCGCCCGGTGACGAACACGATGTGCATTCCGGCCTCGCGGGCGTGCCTGAATGCCTCGATGGTGCGCGGGGAAATCGTCCCGTCCGCGCGAATGATGGTTCCGTCCAGGTCGCTGGCGACCAACCGCACTTCCATGTCCCTCGCGCCCTGCTAGGAAATTTCGTTTCGGGCCGGCGGGTTGGCGCCGGGCCGCGAGACCGTGATGGCGGCGGCCCGGGCCGCGTAGTCAAGGACCTCGGCGAGCGTGGCGGTGTCCAGCTTGTGCAGGGCCTCGCGCCGCGCGCTGCCCAGCAGGCCGCGGACCTCGAGGGCGGAAATCATCGCCGAGATGAACGAGTCCCCGGCGCCCACGGTGTCGGCGACATCGACGACGGGCGCCTGGGTGCGTGCGGTCCCTGCCTTCACCAGCCCCCAGGGTCCGGCCGAGCCGTAGGTGGCCACGACCATTGCCGGCCCGGAGGCCAGCCAGGCCGCGGCGGTGTCCTCGACGCTGCGGTGCGGGTAGAGCCATTCAAGGTCGGAGTCCGAGGCCCTCACCACGTCGGCAAGCGCCACGAAGCGTTCGACGTTGGCGACCGCCGCACCGTGGTCGGTGACCAGCGAGGGGCGGATGTTCGGGTCGTAGGTGATGGTTGCGTGCGGGCGGGCCGCCTCGATGAGGCGCAGCACCTTGGACGCGCCCGGTTCCACCAGCGTGGCCAGCGAGCCGGTGTGCACCAGCTGGGCCTCGGCCAGCGCGGGGGTGTCGGCCGGCAGCTCCGGCAGGTCCCAATGCACGTCGAAGGTGTAGCTGGCGGCGCCCACGGGATCCAGGATGCCGCGCGCCGTGGAGGTCGGGTGTTCGTCGGGGCCGGCGATGTGCAGCACGTTGTTCGAATCCAGCGCGTGCCGGATCATCTTCCCGTATTCGTCGTGCCCCCAGCGTCCGATGAAGGTCACCGGGTGTCCCAGCTTGGCCAGGCCCACCGCGACGTTCAGCGGGCTGCCGCCGACGAAGGAACGCGGCGCGCTGATCCCGCCGGAAAGCACATCGACCAGGGCCTCGCCTATGACCGTCAGCACATCGGGCTCCTCATCGTTTTTCGGGGGGTGACGACTTCAATATACCGGTCGGTAGCCGGTGTACCGGCAGTTTGTGAGACTGCTCGCCCCGCGCAGCGCCGCCGCCGAGTTCCAGCAGGGCCGCCACGGTGGCCTCCCACGCCGGGTCCCCCGGGGTGATCAGCCCGTAGTGGTCCCCGTCGAATTCGCGGTAGTCGACGTTCGACCCGGCTTCCCGCGCCCGGGCGGCAAAGGACCGGGCCAGGTCAACCGGCACATCGGCG
Organism: Paeniglutamicibacter sp. MACA_103; assembly: GCF_045798555.1. Classification (NCBI taxonomy): domain Bacteria; kingdom Bacillati; phylum Actinomycetota; class Actinomycetes; order Micrococcales; family Micrococcaceae; genus Paeniglutamicibacter; species Paeniglutamicibacter sp. MACA_103. Next base: position 6,032 of record NZ_JBIXLN010000004.1, read on the forward strand.
TCGGTGCGCCCGTGCAGCATCACCAGCGGCGCCTGGGGCAGGGGCCGGGCCGCGGGATCGGCAATGGCCCACTGCACGGGGCCGGTTTTCGGGGAACACCCCATCAACGTCCCGGCGGCGTCATCGCTCAGGCCCAACCGGTGGGCCAGGGCCAGGTCCAGCACGCCGGCCTGCGAAACGACCCCGTCCAGGGAGCGGCCTCCGTCGGGCAGCGCGCCCGGCGCCCCGGTGGGAAGCAGGGAGCGCCCCGCGGCCCAGAGCGCCAGGTGTCCGCCGGCCGAATGCCCGATCGCGATGCGCGGGCCGTCGGAGAGCCCGGCCGCGGCCAGCGCCGCATCCAGGGCGTCGATCCCCGCGGCGATGTCCAGGAAGGTCCCGGGGTAGCCGCCGTCTCCCCCGGCGGTGCGCCGGTATTCCAGGTTCCACGCCACGATGCCGCGAGCGGCCAGGTCGGCGGCCAGCGGGCGGCCCAGCTCGGCACCGTAGGTTTGCCGCCAGAAGCCGCCGTGCACGATGACGGCGACCACCTCGTGCAGCCGGGTCCCGGGAACCCACAATTCGGCATACTGGCTCGGGTGTTCCCCGTAGTCGTGCCGCACGGGGCGTGCTGTGCCCGCCACTAGCGTCCCGGGAACTCCGGGGACGCCTTGGCCACGAAGGCCGCGCGTCCCACGACCGAGTCCTCGGTCCCGAAGGCCTTGACGAAGGAGCGGGCCTCGGCCTCGAGCCCGTCGACCACGTTCAGCCCGGCGATCTCGTTGAGGGCGCCCTTCACGTTGGCAACCGCGGTCGGGGCCTTGGTCGCGATTTCCGCGATGGTTTCCTCGGCGGCCGCAAGCAGGGCCGCGTTGTCCTCAAGCACCCGGTTCACCAGTCCGATGCGCAGGGCCTCGGCGGCCTTGATGCGCCGGCCGGTGTAGATCAGTTCGCGGGCCATGCCGACGCCCACGCGCTGCTGCAGGCGCACGGAGCCGCCGAAGCCGGGAACCAGCCCGAGGTTGACCTCCGGCTGTCCGAAGCTGGCGTTCGCGGAGGCGTAGAGGAAGTCGCACGCCATGGCCAGCTCGCAGCCGCCGCCCAGGGCAAAGCCGTTCACCGCGGCGATCACGGGAACCGGCAGCGCCTCCAGGCGCAGCGTGACCTCGTGCATGCGCCGCCCGTAGGCCAGCGCGGCCTCGGGATCCATGGAATTCATCTCCACGATGTTTGCCCCGGCCACGAAGGACTTGTCCCCGGCCCCGGTGACGATGATTCCGCGCACCTGCCACCGGGCGTCGGTGCCGATGCCCGCCAGCACGCCGGTGAGGGCGTGGAGGTCCTCGACCACGGCCGCGGCCAGCGCGTTCATCGACGCGGGCTGGTTGATGGTCACGACCAACGCCTCGCCGCGCTGCTCGACGAGCAAAGTCTCGTAGGTCCCGAAATCCATGTGCACTCCCTTGTGATTGGCTTTTGAGACCAGCGTCTCATGTTTGCCCATCGCCTCCGGGTTGGCGCGCAGGAGAAACGGGTCCAGCCCGGCCCCGGGCCCGGGTGGGCACGGGCGGGCGAATCAGCGCTTGCGGCCCCGGGAGGCGGGCTTCGTCCCGCGCTTGGCGCCGGGCCGGCCCGAGCGTGCGGACTTCTTCTTGGCTTCCTTGGCGTTCTTGGCCGCCGCGGTGTCGGCGATCTGCCGCTTCTTGCGCGCTTCGACGGCCTGCTCCTGCTGCTTCTGGGCCACCGATGCCTGCCGGGAGGAGTTTTCCCCGCGTCCGCGCACCACCCCGATGAATTCCTCGAGCACCGGATCGGTGGGGTCGTCGCCCTCCGGGGCCAGCCAGGCGATGCCGATGACGGTATCCGGGACCCCGGACAATTCCTTGTGCACGACGTCCTTGCGGCTGTGGAGGCGCGCCACGCCCAACGGCAGGACCAACAGTCCGGCGCCCGAGGAGCACACCTCCATGGCCATCGCGGTGCCGCCGACGGATTCGGGGTAGTCGGCAAGGTCCAGGAAGTTCTCGCCCTTGAGCTCGTCGAGGGGCACGGGCTCGTCGTGAAGCTCGATGTCGTGGTCCTTGGGCGCGCAGACGACCTGTTGCTCTTCATAGAGCGGAATCACGTGGATCGCGGGGGTCTTGGGCGATGTTCCTGCCGCGAAGCGGACAAAGACGGCGTCCGACTCCCCGTTCGGCAGGCGCGCCAGGATCTCCCCTCCGTCGTAGCGCAGGGCCAGCAAGGGGTTTTGTGGATAGCGTTCGTTCCACCGGCTCAGCCATTTGCCGGGCGTGACACCCGGTACATAGGCGATTTTTAGTCCTGTCACCACCCCAGCGTACCGGTACGCTTGTTCACATGAGCGAGAAAACCCCACAGAACATGAAGCCGGCGACTGCCGCAAAGAAATTGGGCATCTACCTGCCCGCAGCTCCGGCCGAGTTCCAGGAGGGTCCGGTGTCCCGGGCCGAGCTCGACGAAATGCTGGCCAACCCGCCGGCGTGGCTTGAGGAATTGCGGGCCAACGGCCCGCACCCGCGCCCGGTCGTGGCGCACAAGCTGAATGTGTCGATTTCCGGCCTGGCGCGTGCGGAAATCACCGAGGCGCTGACCACCGAGGAAATCGAGGCACTGCTGGCAGATCGCCCGCAGTGGCTGCAGGAGGAGCGTGCCTCGCTGGCCGCCGTCCGTGCAGAGGAAAAGCGTGTCCGTGATGCTGCGGCCGCCAAGGGCGACCGCAGCTAACCACAGAAGAATCAGGGCCGCAGAGTATTACTTGACGGTCTTGACGATGTAGACGTCGCACGGTGCCGCGTGTGCCACGGAGGTGGCCACGGAGCCGAGCACGCGGCCCAGGCCCTTCATGCCGACGTTGCCGACCACGATCAGGGTGGCGTTCAGGCGCTCGGCCTCGGCGACCAGCACTTCCTGCGGCTTGCCGTGCGCCGCGGCCGCGGTGATCTTGGCGGTCGGCTCGGTGATGCGCAGCCCGGCCGCGCACTGCTCGGCGACCTTTCCGGCCTGCTCCGCGTCGTCAAGGATCCAGGTGTCGGTGCCGATCTTCACGACTTCGGTGTTGTCCGAGGTGTGGGCGGTCACGACGACCAGTTCGGCATCCATGCTGGTGGCGATGCGTGCCGCGCGTTCGGCGGCCCGCTGTGCGGTTTCGCTGCCGTCAACACCGACGATGATGGTTTCTGCCATGTTCTGACGCTCCTTTTGGTGTGGCCACCTGCGGCGGCCGGGGTTGGGTGGGAAAACTGTCTAGGAAATATTCTGCCGCAGGAAGTCAACCGACCTGTCCCACGCCAGGCGCGCAGCCTCGGGACGGTAGTTCCCCGACGGGTTCGCATCGTTGTGGAAGGCGTGCGGGGCGTCGTAGTAGTGGAACGTGACCTCGGTACCGGATTCCTCACGGATCTGCGCCTCCTGGGCGTACGCCTTCGCCACCGGGTAGGAAGTGTCCTCGTTGGCGTAGTGCCCCTGGATCTTGGCACGCACCCCCGAATACCCCTGCGGCACGCCTTGGCCCACCCCATAGAAGGGAACGGCTGCGGAGATCTTCTCCCCCTGCTGCGCCGCAAGCGCAAGCACGAAGCCGCCACCCATGCAGAACCCGATGGTTCCCACGGTGGCGCCGGTGACGGCATCCAGGTCCTGCAGGTAGTCGACGGCGCCCGCCAGCAGCTTTGCCCCGAGCTCCTCGGGAAGCTTCGCCATCATCTCGGCGGCTTCCGCCCCGTCGTGGGCCACCGAGCCGCCGAAGAGATCCGGCGCCAGGGCAACGAAGCCCTCTGCCGCCAAGCGGTCGGCCACGTCGCGGATGTGGTCGGTCAATCCCCACCATTCCTGGATGACGATGACACCGGCACCCTTGCCGCCTTCGGGCAACGCGAGGTATCCGTGTGCGCTCTGTCCTTCGGAGGGAAATGAGACGTTCTGGTGCGGTGTCTTGGACGCCATGCTTCCGATTGCTCCTGTCCTACATGCTTCTTCGCCGGTGGAAAAGCTCGAATGCCTTCCAGTCTATGCACGGCCATGGGGCTCCTCGCCATGAACCACCGATGGTTTCCTCACATCGGCGTTTTGCCACCGGACACACAAACCATGGAATCGCGATGAATTTTCCCTTTCACGTGACGGATTTTCCAAGCGGGTAGTGACCGCGACGCCTCCCCCGGTCTACGGTTAGGTGTCAAAACCGTTCGCTATTCAGTTTGGAGCCAAAATGTCCCATCCCATGTCATCGCGTTTGGCAGCCGAGTTTCTCGGTACCGGCGTACTCGTATTTGGAGGGTGTGGAGCTGCCATATTCTCGGCCAAGGTCGTCGCATCGAACACCATCAACATGGGGATCGGGTTCCTCGGAGTGGCGCTCGCCTTCGGCCTGACGGTCCTGGTCATGGTCTATGCAGTCGGCCACATCTCCGGTGGGCATTTCAACCCGGCGGTGACCTTCGGTGCCGCGTTGGCCGGACGCGTCGAATGGAAGGCCGTCCCCGCCTACATGATCACCCAGGTTGCCGGCGCCTCGGTGGCGGGCCTGGCCCTCTTTGCCATTGCCAGCGGCAAACACGGCTTTGATCCGGTCGCCTCCGGCTTCGCAACCAACGGCTACGCAGACCGTTCCCCCGACGGCTACGGCCTGCTTGCCGCCTTGCTGGTGGAAATCATCCTGACCGCGGTGTTCCTCTACGTCATCCTCGGTTCCACCGACGAGCGGGCGCCCAAGGGATTTGCCGGTATTTCCATCGGGCTCACCCTGACCCTGATCCATCTGGTGTCCATTCCGATCACCAACACCTCCGTGAACCCGGCCCGCTCCCTGGGTGTGGCATGGTTTGCCGGGCCGGAAGCGCTGGGTCAGGTGTGGTTGTTCATCGTTGCGCCGTTGATTGGGGCCGCCATTGCCGGCATGACCTATCCCCTGCTGTTCGCCTCCCCGCTGATCGAATCCGCCCTGCAGGCCGAGGAAGACGAGCCGGATCCGACGCTGTCGGAGGACGCAACCGCGGCCGAGGCCGGGGCCGGAAGCGAGGCCAAGTAGGTTCCGCGCCGGATTCACGCCCCTGACGAGGAAATCCCGATCCGGGCCCGTTGGGCCTTCGCGGATTGCCACGGACGGGGTCGCGGGGCGTCTGGGGGCATCAAGCCCGGCAATGGACTCACCGGGCAACGCAATCGACGAAAAACCCCCGGTCCAGGGACCGGGGGTTCTTTCTCATATGTGCGCGAAGGGGGACTTGAACCCCCACGCCCTTGCGAGCACTGGCACCTGAAGCCAGCGCGTCTACCAATTCCGCCATTCGCGCATTCACTGCTGTTTTCGTCGATGACTTCAACAGCGAGATCAATCATATACACAGGTTGCCCGGATCCACTAATCCACGGCGTCTTTGTGATCAGAGCCACGTTGGGGCAACCATTGCCCCCGTCCGTTCGTTGGGGAACTGAGGGCCACTTTCACCACATTTCGACCCACATGAATTTCAAGCCAAGTAGTATCGAACAAGGCGCAAGGCATCCACGCCCTGCACCGCAATGCCACTAACCGTGGAACAACACGCGTTAGAACCAGGAAGGGAGCGACGCGATGGGCCTCATCGACAATGTTGAGCGCGGACTTGAAAAGCTTGTCACCAGCGTCTTCCGCGGCTCCGGCAGCTCCGAGGTCAAGCCCGTGGAGATCGCTTCACGCCTGCGCAACCAGATGGATGCGAAGTCGCTGACCATTTCTCAGGCCCGCACCCTGGCGCCGAACCTCTTCACCATCCGCCTTGCGGACAATGATTTTGCCAGGGCCCGGGAATGGGGCGCCCCGTTGGCCAGGGAGCTGTGCACTACAGCCCTGGACCACGCCAAGAGCCAGGGCTACACCCTGCAGGGCGCCGTCGAGGTGAACTTTCGCAAGGACAGCGAACTCAAGCCGGGAGGCTTTGAGATCGACGCCACTTTCTCGGAAGCCTCGGCAGCCGAAGTGCGGAACTCCCCCGTCGCACCGCCGGCCCCGCCCGCACCTCCGCGCGGGGTGTCCAAGACGAAGCCGGTGCTCGACATTGCCGGCCAGCGCTATGCCTTGAACCATCCCACCATCGTCCTGGGGCGTTCGGCGGAGACCGACATCCCCATTGAAGATGCCGGCGTTTCACGCCGGCACTTGAAGATCGAGCAGCGTGGCACCACGACCTGGGCCGTTGACTTGGGCTCCACCAACGGGAGTTTCGTCAATGGCCAGAAAATCGTCGGCGAAACCGAGCTGCATGACGGCTCCAACATCGCCATGGGCCAAACGCGCATCGTCTTCAGGCTCCTCCCCCAATCTCAAGGAGACCGTGCGTGAACGACCTCGTGTTCACCGTGCTGCGGCTCGGATTTCTCATTTTGCTCTGGCTGCTCGTCTTGAGCATCATCGGTGCGCTTCGGCGCGATCTGGCCATCGGCGGCAGGGCCCGTGTTGGCGGCCCGTCCGCCCGGGAAATCCGCAAGGACCCCTCACTGGCATCGCCGCCGGAGGCCCCCGCCAAGCAGCAGGCAAAGACGCTGGCGATCCTGGAGGGTCCGCTGACCGGCCTTGAGCACCAGCTCACGGCCGGCCCGGTCCTGCTGGGCCGCGCCCAGGAGGCAACCATCGTGCTTGAGGACGACTACGCCTCCGGCCGCCACGCACGCCTGTTCCCCCAGGGAACCCGTTGGTTCATCGAGGATTTGGGTTCGACCAATGGCACGTTCCTGGGTGAAGCCCAGCTCACCCGTGCCCAGCCGGTCGAACTCGGCCAGAAGATCCGGATCGGCAAGACGGTCATGGAGTTGAGGCCCTAGACATGGCGTTGATGCTGAAGTTTGCGGCGCGAAGCGATGTCGGCAAGGTCCGGTCCAAGAATGACGACTCCGCCTACGCGGGACGCTACCTGGCCGTGGTGGCCGACGGCATGGGCGGGCACGTCGGCGGCGATGTCGCCAGCGCCTCCACCGTGCTGGACCTCGTCCACCTGGATGTCCCCGAGACTCCCGACGCGGAAACGGTGCTGCCCGATGAAATCCAGGCCGCAAACCTTGTCCTGAACGAACTGGTGAACGCCAATCCCAAGCTTTCGGGAATGGGCACCACCGTCACCGCCATGCTGTTGACCGGCGACGTGCTGCAATTTGCGCACATCGGCGATTCACGGGCCTACCGCCTGAAAAACGGCGTGTTCGAGCAGATCAGCCACGACCATACATTTGTCCAGCGCCTGGTCGACGAGGGTCGCCTGCGCCCCGAGGAAGCGGAGCTGCACCCCCACAAGAACGTGCTGTTGCGCGTGCTGGGCGATTCCGATGCCAGCCCCGAACTTGACGTCAACCAGTACCCGGTCGAGGCCGGGGAACGTTGGATGCTCTGCTCCGACGGCCTGAATGCCGTGGTGCCCGATTCCATCACCGAACGAATCATGCGCGGCACCGCCTCCCTCGAGGAGACGGTCGAGGACCTCGTCGAGACGACGTTGGCCCACGGCTCCCCCGACAACGTGACCATCGTCGTCTTTGAGGTCGTCGAGGACGACGGCGCCGACGAGCCGCTGCCGGCCGTTGACGACGTCCCGGCCGGCGAACCGGCCCCCGACACCGGGCAGCTGACCATTGCCGCCGGAGGCGACCTCGAGGCCAGCGCCGCGCTGATCCGCCACGAGATGTCCAAGCGCCCGCACCTCTTGGTCGGCGCGGCCGAACTGGCCACGCAGACCGGCAAGATCCCGGTCGTCACCCAACGCTCGGGCGAAAAACGAGCCGCGGCGATACTCACACACAAGACTCCCGCAGCGCAGGCATCGGCGGAACAAGACGAATTTGCGGCCCTGGACCGCAGGCCCCGGCGCTGGCTAGTCCCGACGTTCCTGGCGCTCATGGCCCTGATCCTTGCCGCGGTCTGCGTCTGGGGCTATCTGTGGACGCAGACCCAGTATTTCGTGGGCAACCAGGACGGCCGCGTGGCAATCTTCAAGGGCGTTTCACAAGACCTGGGTCCATTGAAGCTCTCGCACGTGGACACGGTGACCGAGATTCCCATGGACGCCCTTCCCCAGTACACGCAGCAGCGCATTGATTCCGCCCTTCCGGCCCGGGACCTGGCCCATGCCCAGACCATGGTCGGGGAACTTTTGGTGACGGCCAAGCAACGATGCCCCGTGATCGTTCCGGAAAACCCGGGCGAGGCCGGGACACTTCCGATCCTGCCCCCTTACTGCCAGGAGATCAGACCGTGAGCGAGCTGGAAACCGCACCCGTACCCCGCCGCAACATGGAATTGCTGTTGCTCCTTCTGGCGTTGGCGGTCGCCATGGGTGCCTACTACCTCGTAGGCATCAACAGCGACGACGGACCGAGTCGGGAATTCATCACCCAGGGCCTGTTCCTGGCAGGGCTGGCCTTGGTCTTCCATGTCATCCTGCGCATTTGGGCTAAATATGCCGATCCGGTGATACTTCCCGTCACGGTTGCCCTCAACGGCATCGGCCTGGCCATGATCCACCGGATCGACCTGGCACGCAACGACGACCAGGCCTTCCGCCAGATCCTCTGGACCGGGGTGGCGATGGCCGTTGCCTGCGTGACGCTGTGGGCCATCCGCGACCACCGCGTGCTGCGCCGCTTCACCTACATCGCCCTGGCGGTCTCGGTGCTGTTGCTGCTGCTGCCGCTGATCCCCAAGGTCGGCGTGGTGCTGAACGGCGCCCGAATCTGGGTGCATTTCTTTGGCTTGTCCTTCCAGCCCGGCGAACTGGCCAAGATCACCCTGGCTATATTCTTCGCCGGCTATTTGTCCTCAAACCGCGAGCTGATCCTGCTTGCGGGCCGGAAGATCGGCCCCCTGCAGCTTCCCCGCGCACGGGACCTCGGCCCCATGGTCGTCGCCTGGCTGGTGAGCATCGGCGTGTTGGTCGTCCAGCGCGACCTCGGCTCCTCCATCCTCTTCTTCGGCCTGTTCATGGTCATGATCTACGTCGCCACGGCGCGAGTGAGCTGGATCGTCATCGGAACCCTGATGCTGGTCGGCGGCGGCACCTTTGCCTACCTGACCATGAGCCACGTAACCCGGCGCATCGACGGCTGGCTCAACGCCTTCGACCCCGACATCTACCACGCCAGCGGCGGTAGCCGGCAGATCGTCGAGGGACTCTTCGGGCTCGCCAACGGCGGCCTGATGGGCACGGGCCTGGGCAACGGCAGCCCCTACATGGTGCCGCTGGCCAACAGCGACATGATCGTTGCCTCGCTCGGCGAGGAACTCGGCCTCATCGGCCTGAGCGCCATCGTCCTGCTCTACTTGATCCTTGTCAGCCGCGGCATGCGTGCCGCCCTGGGATCCCGCGACACCTTCGGCAAACTGCTGGCCACCGGGCTTTCCTTCACCATTGGGCTGCAGTGCTTCGTGGTGATCGGCGGAGTCACGCGCCTGATCCCGCTGACGGGGCTGACCACGCCGTTCATGGCCGCCGGCGGCTCGTCCCTGCTCTCGAACTGGATCATCGTCGCCTTGCTGCTGCTGATTTCGCACAATTCACGCCGCCCCATGCTCTCCGGCGTCTCGGCCACGGCAGAGGTGGCCACCAAGGCGCCCCGCCGTTCCCCGGGCCTCCTTGAGTCGCTAAAGGAGACCAAGCGATGAACCAAGCCATTCGCAACACCTGGATCGCCGTGATGCTCCTGTTCGTGTTGAGCCTTGGCGCGCTGAGCTACGTCCAGTTCCTGGCCTCGGAGAACCTCAACGAGAATGCGCTGAACAACCGGAAGCTGTTCCGTGAGTTCGATCTTCCCCGCGGGGCCATCCTGGTCGACGGCAAGCCCATTGCCGAGTCCAAGCCCTCGGAGGGACAGTTCAAGTACCAGCGCGTCTACACCGATCCCGAGCTCTATTCCCACTTGACCGGCTTCTATTCGTTGTCCAACGGTTCAACACAGCTCGAATCCGAGATGAACGACGAATTGACCGGCCAGAGCCAGAACCAGTTCTTCGACCGCGTGGTCAACCTGTTCTCCGGCAAGGCCAACGAGGGTGCCTCGGTCGAGCTCACCATCGACGGCGAGCTGCAGAAATACATCTACGGCCTGATTCCGGACGGAACCCGCGGGACCATCATCGTTTCCGAGCCCAAGACCGGAAACATCCTGGCCATGGCGTCCAAGCCCAGCTACGACACCAACAAGCTGGCGGTGCACAGCTCCAGCCAAGCGGCGGCCAACATGAAGGAGCTGCTGGAGGTCAAGGGCCTGAGCCCGTACCGGAACCCGGCCATCGGCAACCTCACGGCCCCCGGATCGACGTTCAAGATCTTCGACATGGTCGCGGCCCTGGAATCCGGGAAGTACACCGCCGACACGGTCCTGAAGAACCCCTCGAGCGTGATGCTGCCGGGAACCAAGACGCCCCTGCGCAACTTCTACGGCGGCAATTGCGCGGCGATCCCCGAGGCAACGTTCGCGGACATCGTGGCGCAAAGCTGCAACACCCCCTTCGTGGGCATCAGCGAGGACCTGGGCAGGGAACCGTTCGAGGACGTCACCGAGCGCTTCGGCTTCGGCCAGCAGGTTGAGATCCCGATGCGCGTGGTCCCCAGCGTCTTCCCCCCGGGCCTCGACCCGGCGGCGCTCGGCCAGTCGGTGATTGGCGAGCGCGATGTGCGGGCCACGGCCATGCAGATGAACATGGCCGCCATGGGCATCGCCAACGACGGGGTGATCATGCAGCCGAACCTGGTCAAGCAGGTCATTGCCCCCGACCTCCGGGTGCTTGCGGAGAGCAAGCCCAAGGAATTCAGCACCGCGACCAGCAAGGAGGTCGCCGACCAGGTCACCGACCTGATGCGCGGCCCGGTCAAGAAGGGCACGGCGGTCCGGGCACAGGTACCGGGTCTGGACATCGCCGCGAAGACCGGCACCTCGGTGGTCCAAAACACCGAAGAGGACCTGGTGAATTCCTGGATCACCGGGTTCGCCCCGGCGGACGACCCGCAGGTCGCGGTGACGATCGTGTTTGAAGAGATTGATTTCAAGACTGGTTCCTCGTTGACCAGTCCCAACCTGAAGAAGATTCTAGAGGCGGTGTTCAACCAGTGAGGCCAATTTCCGGTATCACCCTGGGCGGTCGATACAAGCTGACCGACCGTATTGCCATTGGTGGCATGGGTGAGGTGTGGAGGGCCAGGGATCAGGTCCTTGGCCGCCTGGTGGCTATCAAGATCCTCAAGGAGGAGTACACCGGCGATCCCGGCTTCCTCCAACGTTTCCGGGTCGAGGCCCGCCACACGGCCCTGCTGAACCACAACGGCATCGCGAGCGTCTTCGACTACGGCGAGGAGGAGGGCTCCGCCTACCTGGTCATGGAACTGGTTCCGGGCCAGCCCCTGTCGACCATCATCGAACGCGAACGCGTGCTCTCCCCGGACCGCACCCTGTCGATCATTTCGCAGACCGCCAAGGCGCTCGCGGCCGCCCACGTCCAGGGCCTGGTGCACCGCGACGTGAAGCCGGGCAACCTGTTGATGCTGCCCGACGGACGCGTCAAGATCACCGACTTCGGCATTGCCCGCATCGCCGACCAGGTCCCGCTCACGGCCACCGGCCAGGTCATGGGAACCGCCCAGTACCTCGCCCCCGAGCAGGCCACCGGCCAGCAGGCCACGGGCAGCTCGGACATCTACGCCCTGGGCGTGATCGGCTACGAGTTGCTTGCAGGGCGCCGCCCGTTCACCGGCGAATCGCAGATCGCCATCGCTCTGGCCCAGGTCAACGACACCCCGCCGCCGCTGCCGGAGACGATCCCGGTGCCCGTCCGCTCGCTGGTGATGTCGATGCTGGCCAAGGACCCGTCCGACCGCCCGGCCAACGCCGAGGCACTGGCCACCGCCGCCGACGCCATCCGCGCCGGAAACCCCGAAACGGCAACGCTTGCCGTGCCCGGGATGCTGCTCTTTTCAGGATCCGATGCCGCCACCCAGGCCATCAACCATGCCCCGATCACCCGGGGCAATGAGACCGTTGCAATGCCCCCTGCGGACCAGCCGGCGGCACCGCCAGCCACCAATGCCCTGCCGCAGGTTCCCTCGCAGGGTGCGGACGACAAGAGCTTCGATTCCTTCATGGGCGCCTCGCAGAGCTGGGAAGAGGAACCCGTTGGCGACTACGAGTCTGAGGTTGCCGACCGCCGCACCCCGCAGAAGAAGCGCAACCCCTGGACCGCGCCGCTGATTGCCCTGATCGCCTTGGTGGTCCTTGCAATCCTCGGTGCCTGGTTGTATCCGCTGCTCACCGCCCACAACTCGCCGGAAACCAGCCCGACCCCCACCATCGCCACTACACAAAGCAGCGAGGCGACCTCGGAAACCCCGTCGGAGACGCCCACCCCGACGCCTACACCGACACCTACGCCCACGCGGTCGAGCACTCCCACCGTCACGACGGTGGCCGTTCCCAACCTCTTTAGCATGGATGGGGAACAGGCTGCGGCAGCCCTGCGCGAGTTGGGTCTGACGCCCAACGAAGGCGAAGCCCAGGAGAGCGACCGTGTAGCCGGCACCGTGATTGACCAGAGCCCGCGCGTCGGCGTGAAGGTTGAACCTGGTACCACCATCACCTACATCCTGTCGCTGGGCCCGGCCGAGCCGACGCCTACACCGACACCCACGCCGACCGAAACCCCAAGCGAGACACCGACAACGCCTACGGAGAGCACCACGCCGACAACCGAGACCACGGAATCATCGGCGGACGCCGGTGCATCCAAGACCAGCGGCTCGCCCTCGGCGACCGAATAGATGATGGTGTTTTCACAGTGACCGAGGAACGAATTCTCAACGGCCGCTACGTCGTGGGCGAGCTCATTGGGCGCGGCGGAATGGCCGACGTGCACCTGGGCGTCGACCAGGTCTTGGGGCGCAAGGTCGCCATCAAGCTCCTGCGTGCCGAGATGGCACGCGACCCCATGGTGCAGGCGCGCTTCCGGCGCGAGGCCAAGGCGGTGGCCGGTCTCAACCACCCCAATATCGTCTCCGTCTTCGACACCGGCGAGGAAGAGCAGGAGTTTTCCGGTTCAACCGTGGAACTTCCCTTCATCGTGATGGAGTACGTCCGCGGACGCACCCTGCGCGACCTGCTCAAGTCCGGCGAGGTGACCCGCGATCTGGCCATCGAGTACGTGCTCGGGGTGCTCGAGGCGTTGGAGCACTCGCATTCCATGGGAATCGTGCACCGCGACATCAAGCCGGCGAACATCATGGTCACCGAACGCGGCGCCCTGAAGGTCATGGACTTCGGCATTGCCCGGGCCCTGGCCGATTCGGCCAGCACCATGACCCAGACGCAGACCGTGGTGGGCACCGCCCAGTACCTCTCTCCGGAGCAGGCCCGCGGCGAGGCCGTCGATGCCCGCACCGACCTGTATTCCACCGGCTGCCTGCTTTACGAACTGTTCACCGGACGGCCGCCCTTCACCGGGGATTCGCCGGTCTCGGTCGCCTACCAGCACGTGGGGGAGTATGCCCCGGCCCCGAGCACGTTGGTGCAGGCGCTGGACCCGATCTTTGACGCCGTGGTGCTCAAGGCCCTGGCCAAGGACCGCGAGGACCGCTACGCCGATGCCGCAGCGTTCGCGACGGCGCTTTCCAATGCCCGCAGCGGCATTGCCCTGCCAGCGGAGGAGCTCACGGCACCGCTGCCACGCGCCCAGGCAAACTCCGGGCATCTGTCGGCGGTCGCCCCGTTTGCGGCGCCTGCCGCAGCCTTTTCGCCGTCGACCCCCGACAGCACCGCGGCGGTGCCCGTCAACCAGACCGGATACCTTGAACCGGTAGCGGGGGATTCCCGCTGGGAAGCACCTCCGATCTGGGAACAAAACCTCCAACGCGAGCTCAACGAGCACCGCGCCAAGTCAAAGCGCAACTGGACCGTGGCGGTTTCGCTGGTGCTGGCCCTTGCCTTGGTGGTTTCCGGCCTCCTCTTCTACAACTGGATGCGCGCAGAGGCAGAACGCAACGCCCCCGTCGCCATCCCCACCTTGAAGGAAATGACCCAGGCGAAAGCCGAGGCAACCCTCACGCAGCTGCAATTGGTGCCCAGGGTCGAGTCGGTCTTCGACGACAAGATCGCGACAGGCCTGGTGGTCGAGTCGGATCCGGCCGCTCCCCGGGAAGTCCGCAAGGGCACCACGGTACGGCTGATGGTTTCCAAGGGACCTGAGGCCCGCGTCTTGCCGGAGAGCCTTTCCGGGCAGTCCGAAGTGGGTGCACGTCAGACGCTGCAGGACCTGGGGTTCGAGATTGGAACCGTTTCCCGGGTCAACCACCCCTCGATTCCCACCGACTGGCTGGTGAACACGGAACCGAAGCTTGGCAAAAAGGTCAAGGTCGGCACCAAGATCGATTTGGTCCTCTCCACCGGGATGGTCAATGTTCCGCAGCTCATTAATCTCACGGTCCCCGAGGCCACGAAGCTTCTTGAGGACCCCGAGGTGGGACTGGGGATCAAAACGGTTGAGGAACCAAGTGCCGTGGCTGAACCGGGCACGATCATCAACCAGGATCCGCCTAGCGGAACCACGACCCCGCAGGGCGGCACCGTCACCGTCACGGTTGCCGTGAAGCCCGAGGAACCGTCGCCGACACCGACACCGACACCGACTGACACCGCCACGGAAGCCCCCAGCGCCCCGCCGGAGTCCACCGGGACCACCCCATCTCCCGCGCCGACAGACAAATCGGGGAAGGGCAAGGAGCCTGGCCTTCAGCTACCGGTATTGCCGGTGCCAAACCCGTAGCCGGGCGGCTGCCACCCAAATGCGGCGAGAGTGCCGAGGGGCCCTGACACCAAAGTTCTTCGGTGTCAGGGCCCCTCCGCGTTAGATAGGTTCAGGCCTCGCGGATCAGCGGGCTCAGCGTTGCCGCATGCTCCGCGGCGCCGGCCAGGCCCAGGGATTCAAGCCAGTTCCCCAGCATTTGGTATCCGCCTTCGGTGAGGACCGATTCGGGGTGGAACTGCACGCCCCACAGGGGAGCGTCGCGGTGGGCCAGACCCATGATCACGCCGTTTTCCGTCTCCGCGGTGATCGCCAGGGAAGCGGGAATGCTGGAGCGCACGGCCGCCAGCGAATGGTAGCGGGTGGCGGTGAACGGGCTGGGGATGTGGGCGAAGATCGGGTGCCCGGTGTGGAGAACCGGGGAGGTCTTGCCGTGCATGAGCTCCTGCGCGTGCGTGACAACCCCGCCATAGGCCTCGGCCAGCGCCTGGTGGCCCAGGCAGACCCCGAGCATCGGCTTCCGGTGCTCGCCGCACCACTTGATGGTCTCGATGCAGACGCCGGCTTCCGCAGGGGTGCCGGGGCCGGGGGAAACCAGGACGCCGTCGCGTGCCTCGGCCAGTTCGATGACCTCGGCCAGGGACAGGTCGTCGTTGCGTATCACGGTGGTTTCGGCGCCCAGCTCTTGCAGGTAGCCAACCAGGGTGTAGACGAAACTGTCGTAGTTGTCGATCACCAGGATCTTGGGGGTGCTCACAGCAGCATCAGGCCAATCGTTGATTCGGTCCACGGGCTGTATTGGCTCAGCCAGGGGAAGACATAGGTCATGAGCAATAATACGGCGCACGCTATCAGCGCCACCGCCAGGATGACGCGGAACCACAGCGGTCCGGGGAGATGGGAGAAGATCCATGCATACATGTGTCGTGTTCCTAGTTTTCCATCGTCTTGGTCACCAGGTCGGCGATTTCCTGCGGGGGACCGGCATCGGCGGGACGCCAGGACTCCAGTTCGGCATACGCGATGATGCGCATCCGGGTGGTGAAGGGCGGATGGCAGCTGGTCATGGTCAGCATGGAGGCCGTCGGCTCGACCCCCGGCTGGTGCGGAACCGGCAGGAGCACCTCGCTCTGCGAGGGGTCAACGATCTCGGTGTCGCGCCACTCATAGGTGTAGAACCCCTCGCGTGTCTGCAGGTAGATCTTGTCCCCGTCCTGGAACTTGTCGATGTTCCAGAACACCTGGCCGTGCGTCTGCCGGTGGGCCGCAACGGCAAAGTTTCCCGGCTCACCCGGCTCCTGTGTTTCGGGATAGTGGCCGATGCCCACCGAGTTCAGCACATCCATGCCGACGCCGTTGGTCACCGGGTGGGCGAAGTCCTTCCCGAACCGCGGGATGTAGAAGATCCCGAAGGTTTCCCCGCCGGGGATCGTGGTGGTCGGGGCTGGGCCGAAATCCTCGTCCGGTCCCGCCTGCGAGTTCGGGGCATCGGGTCCCCCGACGTTGAGGCCCTGGGCAAATTCGGAGGTCACCTGTGATTGCGTGCGGCCGGCATCGATGTTGGTCCACCACAGTTCCCAGCCGACAAAGAGCAGCAGGACTATTCCAAGCGTGATGAGGATTTCACCGAATCCGCCCAATAGGCGCTGGCCGGTCGTAGCCTTGGCCCGCGTCCGCAATGCGGATCGTGTCATGCGAACTTCCCTAACTGTCACTTGGAGCACCGTGAAACCCGGTGGTGTCCAGTTTGAGCGGATAGTATTGGATGTAAGCGTGTTGGCGGGAGGAAGTTCCAGCCGACACCCACTTACCAGCCTACCGTTCGGACACGTACTCGTTGGATCGTGCCGGCGCCTGAAGACTCAAGGAGCAGCAGTGCCTGAATCCAAGACACGTCGGAAAAACCGCAAGCCGCAGGATGGCAGCCACGCGCAGACCTACGACAAGCCGTTGCCCAAGTGGTACAAGCCGGTCATGTTTGGCCTGATGATCCTCGGCCTGGTCTGGATCATGGTCTACTACATTTCCCAGACCCTGCTCCCGATCCCGGACATCGGCGGATGGAACATCGTCATCGGCTTTGGATTGGCCATGGTTGGCTTCTTCATGACCACGGGCTGGCGCTAGCCCACGGCTTTCAGCCCGACGATGCAGCCCACCAGCCCGATGATCAGCACGACCTTGATCAAGCTGATGGTCTCGCCGCCAAAGGCCATGCCGTAGACCACCGCAAGGCTTGCCCCGATTCCCACCCAGACCGCATAGGCGGTTCCCGTGGGGATCTCCTTCATGGCCCAGGCCAGTCCGGCCATGCTGATGATTAGCCCCGCCCCAAAAATCACGGTGGGGACGAGCTTGGTAAATCCCTCCGAGGCCCCCAGCGCGATGGCCCAGACGGCCTCAAATAGGCCTGAGACGATAAGTACTATCCACGACAAGTCGTAAGCACCGATTCCTTTCGGTGGCCGTCTTGTCGCTGTCCGGGTACGGCTCCCTCGTCCGGGGGAGCAGGGGCGCTCCGATAGGCACAGCCTAGCAACCTCCCCGGGCCTGCACACACCGTTCACGCCAACGACCAGAAAGGCATTCCAAAACCCATGGTTCGCCCCAGTCTTGCCGGAGGGTCTTCCTCCGTCGCCACCCTGTCAAAGCTCTCGCCGAAGCGCCTCTACGGTTTCCTGGCTGCCGGCGAGATGGTCACGTGGGCGTTGCTGATCATCGCCATGGTCATCAAGTACGGCGTGGGACCGGAGATCTACGTCCGCATCTTCGGCATGCTCCACGGCGTGGTGTTCATTGCCTACGGCCTGGTGACACTCTTTGTCTGGGCAAACGAGCGCTGGAGCATTCCCCGCGGGGTGCTGGGGCTGGCCTCCGCGGTCATTCCCTTCGCCACCCTCCCCTTCGAGCGGGCCATGTTGCGCCGCGGGCTGCTCAGCGACTCCTGGCGGCTGGCACCGGGCGGGGAGGCCCCCCAAGGGCTCGTCGAGAAGCTGCAGGCCACGGCATTGCGCCGCCCCTGGCTGGCGGCTGGTGCCGGCTTGGTCTTGGTTGCGGCGATCACTGCGGCGCTTCTGTTCGTCGGCCCTCCCGGTGGAGGAAACTAGCACCGCCCTGATTTCCGGGCGTACCAGGGCCGGGATCCTGCCGCCCGATCCGGGCCCGATGGTATTCCAGCTACCCCTGGAACCCAGGTGAGACGAAGTATTGCCGTGGATCGGCTTCCTGCCGGAAACCTCAACGCTCCGGGCGCAGCCCCGCGGTCCAGGCCGCGTCCAGCACCAGCCCGGTAAGCAGGTCCAAGGCGTGGGAGGGCACTTTCCACCGCTGCCAGTACAGGCGGACCTCGCTGGTCCACGCTTGGTTGATGCAAACCAGTGATCCGTCGCGAGGGTCCTGGATCTCGGGAATCATCCCCCAGCCCAGCGAAGCCGCCACGGCCGCCACATAGACCCTCGAATCGGGAACAAAATGCTCCACCGGTGGTTCGGGTGCCCGGCCGCCGACGATCCGTCGGCGAAGCGCCCGCTGCAGGTCGTCGCTCCGATCGAAACTCACCATGGGCGCGAGCGCCAGCTCGGTCTCCGGGTCGGCCCCTGCGAGCCATCGGTCCACGAAACCGGGACTGGCCATGGCCCGGTAGCGCATGGTTCCCAAATACACCGAGGAACATCCCTGGACGGGAGTGCTCTTAGTCGTCACCGCGCCCATGACCTGGCCCGACCGAAGCAACTCGGTGGAATGGGACTGGTCGTGGCGCAGGATCTCGCAGTTCATGACGTCCTGGGCGGCCAAGCCGTCGAGTACGGGGGCGAACCAGCTGGCCAGCGAATCGGCGTTCACTGCAATGCTGAGATCCGTGCGCCGGGACACCTGGTCGGTGGTCGGATCCAATCCAAGCGCCCGATGCGCTTCCGTGGACAACATCTGGATCTCGCGCGCCAAGCGCAGCAGCACGTCACCGCTGCCGGTGGTCCGAATCGGTCGGGAACGAATGAACAGCACGCTGCCGGAACGTTTTTCCAGGGCCTTGAGCCGTTGGCTCACGGCGGACGCTGTGATGTTCAGTTGCCGTGCAGCCCTTTCCAGGGTTCCGGCATCGATCACGGCCTTGAAAGTCTGAAGCTGCTCCGCGGGAAAGTCCATAGTTAGAAACCCTAATGGACCCTAAGAATCTTTAGCTAGACACGTCTTTGCCGGTCCACCTAATCTCGGTTGGTGACCTTCTTTCCTTTTGTTTCCGGCCTGGCCACGGGCCTTTCCTTGATTGTTGCCATCGGTGCCCAAAACGCGTTCGTCTTGCGCCAGGGCATCCGAAAGGAACATGTTGGCATGACGGTTCTGATTTGCCTGGCTTCCGATGCCGCCCTGATCTTCGCCGGTGTGGCCGGACTGGGTGCCCTGCTGGCGGTGGCCCCGTGGTTCATCGGCGTTGCACGAATCGGCGGTGCCGGATTCCTGCTGGCCTACGCTTTCTTTGCCGCCCGGAGGGCGACCAGCCCCCGGGGGATGGACACCAGCACCGCCATGGCACCCACCCCGCGGCACTCGGTGGCCCTTACCGCGCTCGCCCTGACGTGGCTCAACCCGCACGTCTATCTGGACACCGTGGTCCTGCTCGGCTCCATCGCCGCTGCCCAAGGCGGCTCCGGCCGCTGGGTTTTCGGAGCAGGCGCGGCACTTGCCAGCGTCCTGTGGTTCGTCGGCCTGGGATTCGGGGCGCGCTACCTGCGCGGATTCTTTGCCAGCCCCCGCGCCTGGCGCATCCTCGATGCCGTCATCGCCTCGCTCATGGCCCTGCTCGCCCTTTCGCTGCTGTTGCCGCTATTCGGCTGACCGCCCGAGCCGGGCCCGGACGCCACGCACCCACGGCTCATCTGGCCTGGACGGTCTTTCGGTACACCGTCCCCTGACGGACCAGCTCGAAACCCAGAAGGCGGTAGAGGCCCGCTGCCCGGGTTGGGCTTTGCGCGTCCACCGTCAGGTCCACCTTCGTGATTCCGGCGTCGAATGCGGATTGGACGGTCGCTGAGAGGGCCCAGGCCGCATAGCCGCGCCCCCGGGCTGCCCGCGCGGTTCCCACGCGGGAGACGTACAGTTCCCCGGGCACCCATTCGGCGGCCAAGACATAGCAAAGGACCATGGCTGGCGTCGTGCCGGCACCGGTTTCCAGAAGCACCCGCGAGTATTCGCTCCGGAAGGAACGGGCACTGGTCACGGCCGCCCATTCCTCGACGCTCTTCGGGGTCGAACCCCAGTGATCGGCGAATGCCTCGTTGTCCAATACCCGGACGGGCTCGGAAAGATCGGGGGAGTAGGCGACCAGCCGCGCATCCCCGGGGCCGGCCGCGGGACGTCCCCGAGGCTGGAAGCCAGCAGGCTTCACCGACATGTCCTGGAAATAGCGTGCCGCCTCGTAGCCCCGTGCCAGGGCCATGGCACCGGCGCTGTGCCCCGGCGCGTTTCCCCAGATGTCGATGGTGAAATCGATACCGGGATGGCGTTCCGCCATCTTTTCCGCCGCCCGGGATTCAAGGGTGTCCATGATTGCCGCACCATGGCCCAGCCGGCGGTATTCGGGGGCGACGCCGCCACCGATGGAAACCCGCCCGCGACCGTCGCGCAACTGTTCACCGAGCCGAAGCTGGCCGAAACCGATCATGCGGTCGTTGTCCCAGAGCCCCAGGGTGTCTCGCTCGGGATCGACGCCAGGTTCTTCGAGCTCTTCGGCGAGGTCCTCGACTTCATAGAATTCCTCGGTAGCGTCGGCGACCGCCAGCCGGTTGGTCAGACCGGCCCACGCAGGGACGTGTTCGGGACGGATCCAATCGCGGCGCATTTGGGGCCTCCGGGGTCGACGTGAAAACTCAGGGCTGGTGCAAAACTTCTGTCGGGTCCAGCTTTGCAGTCTTGCCCCACGATTCACAGAGGGAAGATCGTGACAAAACGGTGGGCGGACTTAGCAACATGCTGTGCACGAAAGTTATCCACAGGTGGGGATAAGGCTGTGGGTTTCGCCCTACTGCGCGCCAAACTAGCGACATTATGCGGTTTCGGCCATTGTGAATTACATGTGCGTAAGTTATTAACACTGTGGATAAGGAGTGTGGACAACGAGGGTCGCACGCGCCGCCCGGCGTCCGATTTTCCGCATGCCCTCGCGGATTAGTTAATATTTTCGAAGAATGTGAGTCGGTTGGTTTTCGAATCGGAGACCAATCACTGCACAGGTTGTGCACTAAGTTATCCACAGGTGTGGATGAAATTGTGAATACTTGGCGAAAACTGTCCACAATGACGACGGACCGGCGTCAGCGCGGGCGCTGGAGCCGGTCCGTTCCGTGTGAATTACATGGTTGTGAGTTATTAACAGTGTGGATAACCCGTGTGGACAACTTTTGCCGCCGCCACCTCTATTTTCCTATCCGAGTCGAATGTTGGCGGCACCATAGAAAGTCAAGGCCACCAGCAGCAGGACCAGCAATGCCGTGCCTGCCCACTGCATCAGGGCCCGCTGTTGTCCCTTCGGCGCGTAGGCCATGACGGCGGCCGTGGCGGCACCAACCACCAGCCCGCCCACGTGGGCTTCCCAGGCGATCCCCGGGAATATGAACCCGATGGCAAGGTTGATCGCGATCAGGACCAGAATCTGCATGGTCTGCACCCCGCGTGACCGCAGCAGCACGAACATGGCGGCAAAGAGGCCGAAGACCGCACCGGAGGCACCGAGAACCGGAGTCCGCGGATCGGTGATCAGGAGCACCGCAACGGAACCCCCCAACCCGGCGGCCAGATACAGGGCCAGGAATCGCAATCGGCCCAGCATCGGTTCGAGCACGCGACCGCAGATATACAGGGCGTACATGTTAAAGGCGACGTGGCCGATGAAGGATGTTGAATGGGCAAATGTCGAGGTGAGCATGCGCCATGGCTCGGGCTCCAGGTACGGACTGGTGTACAGCCCCGCATAGACAAGGTAGGTGCTGAAGTTGGGCAGCAGCATTTGCAGGCCGAAGACGACCATGTTGATCGCGATCAGCACGTAGGTCACCAGGGGACGTCCGTCCGTGGTCCTGCCACCAAAGACCGTGCGGGTGCTCGGCAACTGCTTGTTGGCCTCGCGCACACAGTCCACACATTGGGTTCCGACCGCCGCCGTCACCTGGCATTCGGGGCATGCGGGGCGCGCGCACCGCTGGCAGGTGACGTATGAAATCCGGTCGGGGTGCCTCGGACACACAGGGGCCTGCGCGGACTGGTTCGGGTTGGACAGTCCATAGGACATGGAATCGGTGCTCCTGGGTAAGTACGTTCATTGCCCCGTTGTCACGGGACCGGGGTTCGGGTGCCGCGGGCCCGGATCCGGGACCCGGGCCCGCGGCGGGGCGCATGGCCTGCCCGATCATGCAAAAGGCCCCATCCACCCGTCCCGCCGTCATCATTCACTTTGCAGGGCGAGGTGAAAAACAAACGGACGGGGCGGCAGATGGGGCCATCCACGGTTACCGGCGCATAAACCGCGCCGGAAGCACGTGGCTAGAGTGCCTTGACGTCGATGCTGCTGATGACGACGTCTTCCAGCGGCTTGTCGCGGCCATCGGTCGGAACGACGTTCAGCTGGTCAACGAGCTTGCGCGAAGCCTCTTCGGTGACCTCACCGAAGATGGTGTGCTTGCCCTGCAGCCAGGTGGTCGGGATCGAGGTGATGAAGAACTGGGAACCGTTGGTGCCCTGGCCCATCTGGATGCCGGCGTTGGCCATGGCCAGCTTGTAGGGCTCGCGGAAATCAAGCTCGGGGTTGATCTCGTCGTCGAAGCGGTAGCCCGGTCCGCCGGTGCCCTGGCCCAGCGGATCGCCGCCCTGGATCATGAAGTCGGAGATGATGCGGTGGAAGATCGTGCCGTTGTACAACGGGGTGTTGGCCTTCTCCTCGCCGCTGCGCGGGTCGGTCCAGGTCTGTTCGCCGGTGGCAAGCCCGACGAAGTTCTTCACGGTCTTGGGGGCGTGGTTGCCGAAGAGGTTCACGACGATGTCGCCCAAGTTGGTGTGGATGGTGGCTGTATGCGTAGGGATTGCAGTCATGCAGTTATTCTTCCATGCGCGCTTGAACCGCCGCTGCGAATGGCTACGCGTTCAGTGAACACAGCTACACGATTGTTTATATGCTGCTCAGGCAATGGCTGTAACCCAAGCGTAGGTCGTAGGCTAGGACGAAGCTTACGAAACGATCTAAGGGGTTCACTGTGAAGTCAGACCGTATTGCTCGAGACTTTGGTGAAAGTGTTGCCACCGGCGCCGAACAGGCATTGGATTGGGCAGCACCAAAGGTGGACACGGCCGTGAAGTGGGCCGTTCCGCGCATTGAAAAGGGCATCGAGACGGCATCCCCGAAGATCCAAGAGGGTCTGAACTGGGCTGCCAACGAACTGTCCGAGACCGTCGCGAAGGTCAGTCCCATGATCCAGGAATCCCTTGAACGGGTGGGCCCGCGGATCTCCGCGGCCATTGACGAAGCGACCCCCCGCGTGCAGAAGGCCGTTGACCGCGCCACTCCTGCGCTGAACGAGGCACTCGAGAAGGCGACCCCGGCCCTGAGCCACGCGCGCAATGTCGTGCTCAACGACTACCTGCCGGCGGCCAACGAAAAGATTGGCCAGGCGGCGGAGTTCACCGCGCGCAAGCTTGAGCAGGCCAGGGTCCCCGAGGCACTCCACCAGGTTTCCGACAAGCTCACGCCCAGCCCCGAAACCATCGAGCGTGTCCAGAGCGGCGCAAGCGCCGCCATGGGCCAAGTCAGCAAGGAGCTGAACAAGGTGCAGAAGCCCGCGAAGAAGAAAAAGGGGTGGCTCGTCGTAGCCGTCATTGCTGCCGCGGGCGCCGCGGCCGTAGCTGCATGGCGCGCCTCGAAGCCCATCGATGACCCGTGGAAGACCCCGGCACCGGTCGAGCCGACCACCGTGCGCGCCAGCGGCCCGGTGGAGGTCCCTGCAAGCGTGGAGGAAGTCCGCGACGAAGTGGCTTCATCCGCGGCCGAAGCAAAGGACGGCGCCACCGAAGCTGCCAAGGAAGCTGTCGCCGACACCAAGGAGAAGCTCTCAGCGACGGCCGAGGAGATTTCCGAGGCCGCCACCACGGCCAAGCACAAGGCCGAGGAAGCCGTGGACGCCAGCGCGGCCAAGGCCGCCGAGGGGGACACCGCGCCGAAGCCCGGGCCCCGCACCCGGAAATAGTTCTTCCCGGCCCCGCGGCATCCACGCCGGATGCCGCGGGGCCAACGACTTCAAGCAGCAGGGCAGCACGTGGCCCGTCGCCGACTCCGGTATCCGGGGGAGGGATGGATCAGGTGTTGCCCTGTTCTTTTGGCTGCGGTTCTCCGATGGCTTTGGCCTGTGCGTGTCCCTGGCCCCGCACCACGAAGAACAGGCCCACCAGGATGACCGCGAGCCCCGCGACGGTGCCGGCGGGCAATACCTGGCCGAGGAACAACGCGGCAAGCAGTGCGGCCCCCGGGATTTCCAGCAGGATCAGGGTGGACACCGTCAGCGGGCCCAACGAGCTCAAGAGGTGGTTCAAGGCCGAGTGGCCCAGGACCTGGGAACACAGCGCCAAGGCCAGGATGCCGATCCAGCCGTTGACGTCGAATCCCCAGACCGGTTCACCGGCCAGCAGGCACATCATCAGCAGCAGGATCGAGGTCAGCCCGTAGCAGACGGTGGTATAGGAGCTGGTGCTCATGGTCGCCCGGGCCTTTGACCCCGCCAACGTGTAGGCCGCGGCCAGGACGCCGCCTACCAGGGCAAGCCCGTCGCCGAGAAGTGCCTCCGTGCCCGAACCGATGTCGAACCCGGTGATCACCAGGACACCGGCGAAGGCCAGCAGGACGCCCAGTCCCACCCGCCAGCCGTACCTTGTTCCGCGCAGAGACTGGAAGAGGGCAATCCACGCGGCCTGCAGGCAGACGAGCGCGGTGGCCGCGGCAACGGTGGTCATGCGGATCGAGGTCATGAAGAAGGCAAAGTGCAGTGCCAGGGAGACCGCCGCCAGGGTACTCCAGCCCCATTCCCGGCGGCGCAGCCGGCCGAAGCTGCGCGGATCGTTCACCAGCGCGGGAACGGCCATCACGGCGGTGCCGACGGCGTTGCGCCACAGGGCCATGGAAAGGGCCGGAACCGCGGGAAACGCGGCAATGAGCGGGCCCGATGCGGCAACGCCTAGGACGCCCACCAGGGCCAGAAGGAAAGTCACTTGCCCACTCTATGGGTCGATGCGTCAGGCGGCCGAATGTGGGCTGCGGGGGAGCGGTCCCCGCTTTCCTGCCACGCTGGCGGACCCTGCTAAAACCCGGGACGGAAAGTCCGGATTAACCAGAAAAGGCCCGGAACTTTCGTTCCGGACCTTTTCCTTCGGTGGAGACTAGGGGGGTCGAACCCCTGACCTGAAGCTTGCAAAGCTACCGCTCTACCAACTGAGCTAAGTCCCCGAATGAATTCAGTTTACCTTATCGGTACCCTGACTCCAGGTGGCCTTTTCGGCCGAAGACTCCTTGTACTTCCGATAACCAATAATGCCTGCGGCTACTGCCACCAACACCAGAAACTTCCGCATGGGAACTTTCCTTTCACCTACCGGTCGGACGAGGGAATCCGTGGGCGTACCTGGACTTGAACCAGGGACCTCTTCGTTATCAGCGAAGCGCTCTAACCGCCTGAGCTATACGCCCTCTATGTTCCCGCCGGGAACGAGATAAAACTCTACCCGAGAAACCGCCCAAGAAACAAATCGGCCCTCGAAGGTCCCTTCGCGAAGGGTTTCGAGGGCCGAAATTGGCGTGTTTCCGCGAATTAATCGTCGGTCAGGGTCACGCCGATGCCGCCGACGAGGGTCGACGAGAGGTTGTAAAGCACCGCGGAGAGCATCGACAGCGCCGTGAGTAATACCACATTCACCACGGCGATGATGGTGGCGAACGAGGCGACCTGGCCCAGCGAGGCGATCTCCATCAAGTCGAACCCGGTTTCCGAGCCGATGATTTCGCGCAGCAGCCCGTTGATGGACTCGAAGATGCCGGTCAGGTCAAGCACCGACCACAGGACAACGCTGGCGACAACGGTGACGATGCCCAGGGCGACCGAAAGCAGGAATGCCATCTTCAGCACCGACCAGGGGTCGACCTTGGAGATGAGCAGGCGGGCCTTGCGGACCTTGGCCTTGGGCGCCGGGCGCACCAGCTGCTGCGGGCGGCCCTGTGCCGCGCCGGCAGGGCGGGGGGCGCCGGCCGGACGCTGTGCGGCCGCGGGCCGGGGCGCGGTTCCTGGCCGTGGTGCTCCCGCGGGGCGTTGGGCCCCTACGGGTGCCTGTCGTGGCGGTGCGGGACGGGTACCACCAGTGCCGCCCGCCGGGCGGGGCGTATTCGGGGTGCTCACGCGTTACCTCCGTCGTTGGTGGCCTCGTCGTCGTTCCCAAGGTTTTCCTCGGTTCCCGCCGGGTTTTCATCACCCGGAAGGGCCTCGGAGGCCGTTTCTTGTGTCTTTTCCGCGTTCAACGGTACTGCATCTTCCTCGGCGTTCTCTCCGAGGCCGCGCTCGGTGTTCCTCGCGACGGCGATGATGCGGTCCTTCTTGTCCGGCTTGGCAAAGATGACGCCCATGGTGTCGCGGCCCTTCGCCGGAACCTGCGAAACGTCGGAGCGGACGACCTTGCCGCCCTCCATGACCACCAGTACCTCGTCCTCATCGTGGACAATCAGGGCCCCGACGAGGTCGCCGCGGTCCTCGGCCAGCTTGGCGACCTTGATGCCGATGCCGCCGCGGGACTGCACGCGGTACTCGTCCACGGAGGTGCGCTTGGCGTAGCCGCCCTCTGTGACCACAAACACGTACGAATCCTCGGTGACCACGTCGGCTGCCAGCAGCTCGTCCGCCTCGCGGAACTTCATGCCGGTCACGCCGCTGGTCGCACGTCCCATGGGGCGCAGCGCGTCGTCGGTGGCGGTGAAGCGCACCGACTGGCCCTTGCGGGAGACCAGCATCAGGTCGTCGGTCTCGGAAATCAGCTGTGCGGAGACGAGCTCGTCGCCCTCGCGCAGGTTGATGGCGATGACCCCGGCGGTGCGGTTGGTGTCGTAGTCGGTCAGGCGGGTCTTCTTGACCAGGCCGTTGCGGGTGGCGAGCACCAGGTACGGCGCCTGCTCGTAGTTGCGCAGGTCCAGGACCTGGGCGATGTGCTCGTCGGGCTGGAAGGCCATCACGTTGGCCACGTGCTGGCCCTTGGCGTCGCGCCCGGCCTCGGCCAGCTCGTAGCACTTGGTGCGGTACACGCGGCCGTGGTTGGTGAAGAAGAGCAGCCAGTTGTGCGTGGTGGTGACGAAGAAGTGCTCCACCACGTCGTCGCCGCGCAGCTGCGCGCCCTTGATGCCCTTGCCGCCGCGGTGCTGCGAGCGGTAGTTGTCGCTCCGGGTGCGCTTGACGTAGCCGCCGCGGGTGATGGTGACGACCATTTCCTCTTCGGGGATCAGGTCCTCGACGCTCATGTCGCCGTCGTAGCCCATCAGCACCTTGGTGCGGCGGTCGTCCCCGTGCTTCTCGACGATCTCGGCGAGTTCCTCGGAGATGATGGTGCGCTGGCGCTGCGGATCGGCGATGATGACCTTGAACTCGGTGATCATGCCCTCGAGCTCGGTGTGGCGGTCCTGGATCTTCTGGCGTTCCAGGGCGGCGAGGCGGCGCAGCTGCATGTCCAGGATGGCCCGGGCCTGCAGTTCGTCGATCTCCAGCATTTCCATCAGGCCGTCGCGCGCGGCCTCGGTGGTGGAGGAGCGGCGGATCAACGCGATGACCTCGTCCAGCGCGTCAAGGGCCTTGAGCAGGCCGCGCAGGATGTGCGCTTCCTCCTCGGCCTTGCGCAGGCGGAACTGCGTGCGCCGGATGATGACTTCCATCTGGTGGGTGACCCAGTGGCGGATGAACGCGTCCAGCGAGAGGGTGCGCGGCACCCCGTCGACGATCGCGAGCATGTTCGCGGAGAAGTTGGACTGCAGCTCGGTGTGCTTGTAGAGGTTGTTCAGCACCACCTTGGCCACGGCGTCGCGCTTGAGCACGATGACCAGGCGCTGGCCGGTGCGGCCACTGGTCTCGTCGCGCAAGTCGGCGATGCCGGAGATCTTGCCGTCCTTGACCAGCTCGGCGATCTTCACCGCAAGGTTGTCCGGGTTGGCCTGGTAGGGCAGCTCGGTGACGACCAGGCAGGTGCGGCCCTGGAGTTCCTCGACGGAAACCACGGCGCGCATGGTGATGGAGCCGCGGCCGGTGCGGTAGGCGTCGGCGATGCCCTTGGTGCCCAGGATCATGGCGCCGGTGGGGAAGTCCGGGCCCTTGATGTGGCGCATCAGCTCTTCGAGCAGTTCCTCGCGGTTGGCCTCCGGGTGCTGGAGGTACCACTGGACGCCGGAGGCGACCTCGCGCAGGTTGTGCGGCGGGATGTTGGTGGCCATGCCCACGGCGATGCCGGAGGAGCCGTTGACCAAGAGGTTCGGGAAACGCGCCGGCAGGATGGTGGGTTCCTGGTTCTTGCCGTCGTAGTTGTCCTGGAAGTCAACGGTGTCCTCGTTGATGTCCCGGACCATCTCCATGGCCAGCTGGGCCATCTTGGTTTCGGTGTAACGCGGGGCGGCCGCGCCGTCGTTGCCCGGCGAGCCGAAGTTGCCCTGGCCCAGGGCCAGCGGGTAGCGCATGGTCCAGTCCTGGATCAGGCGGACCAGGGCGTCGTAGATCGCGGTGTCGCCGTGCGGGTGGTACTGGCCCATGACCTCGCCGACCACGCGGGCGCACTTGTTGTAGGAGCGCTCCGGGCGGTAGCCGCCGTCGTACATCGCGTAGATCACGCGGCGGTGCACGGGCTTCAGGCCGTCGCGCACGTCCGGCAGCGCGCGTCCCACGATGACCGCCATGGCGTAGTCAAGGTAGGAGCGCTGCATCTCGGTCTGCAGGTCGATCTGGTCGATCTTGTCGACGCCGAGGTTTACCGCCACGGCGTCGTCGATCACCGCGCCTTCAACGATCTCGTTGGCGGGCTCGGTGCCGTCCTGCGGGTTTTCGGGAGTCTGATCGCTCATCGATTTCTTCCTCTAGTCAAAAGTCTGTGTCTAAAACGCGTGCGTGCGGGTGGACTAGATGTCCAGGAAGCGCACGTCCTTCGCGTTTTGCTGGATGAAGTTTCGACGCGATTCGACGTCCTCGCCCATCAGCACGGAGAAGATCTGGTCGGCCGCGGCGGCGTCGTCCATGGTGATCTGGCGCAGCGTGCGGTGCTCGGGGTCCATGGTGGTGTCCCAGAGTTCCGAGTAGTCCATCTCGCCCAGGCCCTTGTAGCGCTGGATGCCGTTGTCCTTGGGCAGGCGCTTGTTCTTGGCGGCGCCGGTGGTCAGCGAGTCGTCGCGTTCCTTGTCCGAGTACACGTATTCGTGCGCGGCGTTGGACCACTTGATGCGGTACAGCGGCGGCATCGCCAGGTACACGTAGCCGTTTTCGATCAGCGGGCGCATGAAGCGGAAGAGCAGGGTCAGCAGCAGCGTGGTGATGTGCTGGCCGTCGACGTCGGCATCGGCCATCAGCACGATCTTGTGGTACCGCAGCTTGGCCATGTCGAATTCCTCGCCGATGCCGGTGCCGAAGGCCGTGATCATGGCCTGCACCTCCGCATTGCCCAGGGCGCGGTCCAGGCGGGCGCGCTCGACGTTCAGGATCTTGCCGCGCAGCGGCAGGATGGCCTGGACCCGCGGGTTGCGCCCGCGCTTGGCCGAGCCTCCTGCGGAGTCGCCCTCCACGATGAAGACCTCGCACTCGGCGGGGTTCTTCGAGGAGCAGTCCGAGAGCTTGCCGGGCATGCCGAAGGATTCCAGCGGCGACTTGCGTCGCGCGTTGTCGCGGGCCTTGCGCGCGGCCAGGCGGGCCTGGGAGGCGAGCTGGGCCTTGCGGATGATGTCGCGGGCGGTGTTCGGGTTGCGCTCGAGCCAGTCGCCGAGTTCCTCGTTGACCACGCCCTGGACGAAGCCCTTGGCCATCGAGTTGCCCAGCTTGGTCTTGGTCTGGCCCTCGAACTGCGGCTCGGAAAGCTTGACGGAGATGACCGCGGTCAACCCCTCGCGGATGTCGTCGCCCGTGAGGTTCTCGTCCTTTTCGCGCAGGATCGTCTTCTCGCGCGCATAGCGGTTGATCAGCGAGGTCATCGCGGCGCGGAAGCCCTCTTCGTGGGTGCCGCCCTCGTGGGTGTTGATGGTGTTGGCGTAGGTGTGCACCGACTCGGAGTACGAGTTGGTCCACTGCATGGCCACCTCGACGCTGATGCCCTTGGTGGTGTCCTCGGACTCGAAGGCGATGACGTCCTCGTGGACGAGCTCGACCTTCTTGGAGGAGTTCAGGTGCTTGACGTAGTCCAGCAGCCCGTCCTTGTAGAGGTAGTCCACCACGCGGTGCTTCGGGGTGGCGTCGTTGACCTCGTCTTCCTCGGTGGCGATCTCGTCACCGTCGTCGGCCAGGGTGCGCTCGTCGGTGAGCGTGAGGCGCAGGCCCTTGTTCAGGAAGGCCATCTGCTGGAAGCGGGCACGCAGGGTCTCGAAGTCGAAGTCGATGGTGTCGAAGATCGATGCGTCCGGGTAGAACGTCTGGATGGTGCCGGTGGCCTCGGTGTCCTCGCCCTTGACGAGGGTGCCCTGCGGCTTGCCGCCGTCGGCGAAGGACATCCGCCAGACGCTGCCCTGCCGGCGGATCTCGGTGTCCACGCGCGAGGACAGGGCGTTGACGACGGAGATGCCCACGCCGTGCAGCCCGCCGGAGACCGCGTAGCCGCCGCCGCCGAACTTGCCGCCGGCGTGCAGGATGGTCATGACGACCTCGACGGTCGGCTTTCCCTCGGTGGGGTGGATGTCCACGGGGATGCCGCGCCCGTTGTCTTCCACGCGCACGCCGCCATCGGCCCGCATGGTGACCTTGATGTGGTCGCAGTATCCGGCCAGGGCCTCGTCCACGGAGTTGTCCACGACTTCGTAGACCAGGTGGTGCAGGCCGCGCGCGGAGGTCGAACCGATGTACATGCCGGGGCGCTTGCGCACCGCTTCGAGGCCTTCAAGAACCGTGATGTCCTGGGCGCCGTAGGTGTGTTCCACCCGGCCGTTGACACTCTCTTCCGCCGGCTGCGCCGCGGGGGATTCGGCGGCCTCGACGGAATCGATAGGTTCCTGGGGTGTGGTGTTATCGGTAGACACAGGTGCTACAGACTCCTCAAACAGTGGAAGGCCGAACACCGAAGGTGCCCGATCATGAACCAGCGTCTTGTCGCACGGACAAAACGCCTGTTCCAATTCTACCGCGCCGGGCCAAATTATCCGGCCATTGACGGGCGGCAACATGCCGCCACTGGCCGCCAAGCAGGCTTAGGAGCGATTGATCCGGCCTCAGGTGGGGGGCTATGTGCCGTGCGCGGTCTCGGTGCGCCAGTCGGCCAGCTACGCGTTTTGGTTTTCCTACCCGTAGGTGTCGCGCGGACCGCGGCCCTTAACCGAGCGGCCGCCGTGGCGCCAGGTGGGTGCCGCCGGGCCCAGGACCCGGATCACGGTGATCACGCCGGCCCCCAGTTCCTTGTCGAAATGCTTGAGCAGTTCGTGGGAAAGCAGCCGCATCTGGGTGGCCCAGGTCGTGGAGTCGCAGCGCACCACCACGGTGGAATCCTCGAAGGACTCGGGGACGCAATGCGCGGCAATCTGCGGCCCCACCAGCTCGCTCCAGCGCGAAAGCACCGATCCCACGGCCACCGGCGCGCTCCAGCCCCGGTCGCGCACGATCTTGCCGAAGAGGTTGCCGATTTCCTGGGGGTCGCGCCCGTCGGTGTATTTCGCCGGCGCGGAGCTGGCCCGCCGCCGGGCCTTGCGCGCTGCCGCATTTTCCTCGAACTTGGCGGCCTTGGCCGCGTCGATCCGGGCCTCGCCCCGGCTCAGGGCGGACTCGCGCATGCGGTTGAGGATGGCGCGCGCGGCGTCCAGCGCCTCGGGGGCGTGCGGGTCCTTGTCCTCGCTCACGAGTGCACCACTCCCGGGCTGACCTTCAGGAAGGTGCCGCCGAGCTCCTCGGGCACGTCCGAGGCGACCGCGGCGGTGACAATCACCTGGTCCGCGCCGGCCACGATGGAGGCCAGGCGGGTGCGCCGGGTGGCATCGAGCTCGGCAAACACGTCGTCCAGGATCAGGATCGGTCCGGCCCCTGGCCGCGGATCGTCCTCGCCCATGACCTTGTAGGCAGCGAGCCGCAGCGCCAGTGCCAACGACCAGGTTTCCCCGTGGCTTGCGTATCCCTTCGCCGGGGCGCCGCCCAGGGTCAGCAGGACATCGTCGCGGTGCGGGCCGACCAGCGTGATGCCGCGTTCGAGTTCCTTGGCGCGGGTGTTCATCAGGGCCGCGAGGAACATTTCCTCGAGTTCCTCCGTGGTGGCGTCCAGCAGCGCGGCCGGGGCCACCCGTGAGGCATCTTCCTCGTCGGCCGGCGCCCCGACGGCGGACTCGTCCCCGTCGAAATCGGCCATGACCGTGGATTGGTAGTAGGCGCGGGCATCCTTGTTGGCGTCGGCCAGCGATGCATAGGCCGCACCCATGTAGGGCGAGAGCAGGCGGAGCACCTCAAGGCGTCCGCGCAGCACCCTGGCCCCGGCACGGGCGAGATGGGTGTCCCAGACATCGAGCGTGGATTCGTGGGCGCTCGAGGGCTTGCCCCCGACGCGGGCGGACTTCAGCAGGGCATTGCGCTGCTTGAGCGCTCGCTCGTAGTCCCCGCGGGTCGCGGCCTCCCCGGGCCGCAGGGTGACCAGCAATTCGTCAAGGAAGCGGCGGCGGTTGGAGGGATCTCCCTTGACCAGGGCGAGGTCCTCCGGGGCAAAGAGCACCGTGCGCACGATTCCCAGGATGTCCCGCGCGCGGACCGGGTTGGCGCGGTTGATCCGGGCACGGTTTGCCTTGCCGGCGGTGATTTCGACCTCGAGGGTCGTGACCAGCTTCGCCCGCTGGACGCGGGCCCGAACCAGTGCCCGCTCGGTGCCAAAGCGCAGCAGCGGCGCATCGTTGGTGACCCGGTGGGATGAAAGCGTCGCAAGGTAGCCAATGGCTTCGACGATGTTGGTCTTGCCAACCCCGTTGGAACCTACCAGGACGTTGGTGCCAGGCCCCAGCTCGACATCGGCTTGCGCATAAGAGCGGAAGTCGGTGAGAGAGACATGTGAGATATACACCTAAACGTCCTGCGGTGGGATCAAGGGGCGGGGTGCCAAAGATCGGGTGGTGACGGCTTGGCGGGAACCGCCAAGGAAAGTTGTGTTCGACCGCTCCGGTTGGAGCGGACGTGGAGCGGTCGAACACGAGATTGCGACGGGAAAGAAAACCAGGTTTTCCCCCGTGGGCAACCTAATTGGGCAAGTTTGGTAGGCGCACCGGCATGACCAGGTAGCGGTACTGGTCGCTGTCCTGTCCGTCCAGGGAGGACTGCGCCGTCATCATGGCGGGCTTCGGTGCACTGGTGAAGGAGAAACGCACGAACTCGCTGTCGAATGCGTTCAGTCCCTCGCTCAGGTATGCGGGGTTGAACGCGACGGTGATTTCCTCGCCGTCGATCTGCGCCTCGATGGACTCCTCGGCCTGGGCATCTTCACCGGTGCCGGCATCGAGGGAGAGCTGGCCGCCGGCGAAAGATAGCCGGACCGGGGTGTTGCGTTCGGCAACGACCGCCACGCGGCGGACCGCCTCCATGAGATCCGAGGTGCGCACGGTGGCGTGAATCGGCGTGTTTTCGGGGAAGAGCGAACGGATCTTCGGGTAGTCCCCGTCCACGAGCAACGAGGTCGTCCGGCGGTTTCCGCTTTCGAAGCCAATGAGTTCGTTGCCCTCGCCCAGTGCGATCTTCAGTTCGCCGGCGGAGCCCAAGGTCTTCGCGACCTCGTTCAGGGTCTTCGCCTTGACCAGGGCAGACGTGGAAATTCCGGCCTGCGAAGGCTTCCAGCGGACCTCGCGCATGGCCAAGCGGTAACGGTCGGTGGCCAGGAAAGTGATCAGGTCGTCTTCGATTTCCATCTTGACGCCGGTAAGGATCGGCAGTGTGTCGTCCTTGGACGCGGCGACGATGACCTGGTTGATCGCTTGTGCAAAAGCCTCGCCATCAACGACGCCGGTCACCTCAGGAAGCGTTGGAAGTTCCGGATATTCGGCCACGGGCATGGTGGCCAAGTGGAAGCGGCTTCGTCCGCAGGTGAGAGTGACCTTGGTGCCATCGGTTTCAATGACTGCGGTGGCGTTTGGAAGGCTGCGGCAGATTTCTGCCAGCAGTTTGCCCGATACCAGGATGGTTCCCTCCGCAGCGACATCTGCAGCGATCTCGAGGTGGGCAGAGATCTCGTAGTCGAATCCTGCCAGGGAAACGGTGCCACTGGTTGCGGTGATGAGAATGCCTGAGAGCACCGGGGAGGGCGGCCGTTGGGAAAGTGAACGGGCGGTCCAGGATACGGCTTCGGCCAATACATCCTTTTCAACGCTGAACTTCACGAAGTGGTCCGCCTTTCACGACGAAGTCGACAGTACATGACTTAAAGCAAGCTTAGCGGCTCG
The DNA here is from genome assembly GCF_045798555.1 of Paeniglutamicibacter sp. MACA_103. Classification (NCBI taxonomy): domain Bacteria; kingdom Bacillati; phylum Actinomycetota; class Actinomycetes; order Micrococcales; family Micrococcaceae; genus Paeniglutamicibacter; species Paeniglutamicibacter sp. MACA_103. Next base: position 40,408 of record NZ_JBIXLN010000004.1, read on the forward strand.
GAAAAAATCCAAAACCAGAACCGATCCTGAGAACGGTGTGAGTTGGCACGCTCGCTTTGTGAACCGACTGCATCTGATGGCAGAACTACGGCACAGCCTTCGAGCATACCGGCTTTTGCAAAGCCTTGATGATGACCCCGCTCGCGGCTTGGAGGGAAGCGGGCTTTGGTGGACTGGAGCTGAGCCCCACGTATGCCGGGATCAAGGAGGCAGCCGGTGTCTCCGGATTTTCGGGAACAACCATCCGGGTCCCAGTCGGCGGAGCACGACGAAATCACAAGTTCGGGGTTCAGCGAAGAGCAGGTGTATTCGGGGCCCACGTATTGCCCGGAGACGGTTGCCTGCGGACATTTATCCAAGGGAAGGCCTCTCCACCGGCGTGGACAAGGAATTCAAGTTGCGTGGATGTTTCGGCGCAGAAGGCGGTCAAGACAAAAGTTGGGGGAGGCAGCGTTCACTCGATGACCATGTGGTGTCCGATGCAGGTTCCAGCTTCACCAACGCGTCGTTCAACCGAGTACTTTCGGCGATCGGATCTCTTGACCAACCTGCAAGGCGCAATCCAGGACAACTAGGTCCGTGGGGAGGCATTTGACGTCGTTTGGGCGCTTGGGTGCAGAAAGGGACTTGTTATCTGGATGAATAAGAAAGATGGGATTAGTAGTGTTAATAACCCCTGTGGATACTGTGGATAAGTGCGCTCCGCCGCGGGAACGCACCAATTATGCATGTGCACAACATGTGACTGGGCGTGACACTCAGTGTCACGCCCAGGTGGATAACTTTCCGCATGAATTAAGGGATCCACAGCAGCCCCTGTAGTTATCCGCAGGGAATCGATGTAGTCCACTTAATGATCCACAGGTTTATCCACACCTGTGGTTATTGGATTTGCGGACCGTCTAGCCTTCGCGTTGGCGTTGCTTGATTCGGTTGGTCAGCTCAGTCACCTGATTGAAAATGGCCCGACGCTCGGCCATAAGTTCGCGAATCTTGCGGTCGGCGTGAATCACCGTGGTGTGGTCACGGCCGCCGAGCTCCTGGCCAATCTTTGGCAGCGACATATCCGTGAGTTCACGCAAGAGGTACATGGCGATTTGTCGCGCCGTCACCAGCGTCCTGGTTCTGGACTTGCTGTTGAGCTCCTCAATCGTGAGATTGAAGTACTCGGCGGTCTGGGCAACGATGGTGGCCGGCGTAATCTCTTGCGCGCCTTCGTCGGTGATCAAGTCCTTCAGGACCGTTTCGGCAAGGCTCATGTCCACGGTTTGGTTGTTGAGCGACGCGAAGGCGGTCACGCGGATCAAGGCGCCTTCAAGTTCACGGATATTCGTGGAGATCTTTGAAGCGATGTATTCCATGACCTCGTCGGGCGCTGAAAGATTCTCGGCAGTGGCCTTCTTGCGCAGAATGGCAATGCGGGTTTCAAGCTCCGGCGGTTGGATGTCGGTGAGCAGGCCCCATTCAAAACGTGAGCGCATGCGGTCTTCGAACCCCGACAACTGCTTTGGCGGCAGGTCAGAAGTGATCACCACCTGCTTGTTGTGGTTGTGCAGTGCATTGAAGGTGTGGAAGAACTCTTCCTGGGTGGCGTCTTTGTTGGCCAAGAACTGGATGTCGTCAATGAGCAGGATGTCGACGTTCCGGTAGGTCTGCTTGAAGCTGGCGCCCTCATCGTCCCGAATGGAGTTGATGAAGTCGTTCGTGAATTCCTCGGAATTCACGTAGCGGACTCGGATCCCGTTGTAGAGGTGGCGGGCATAGTGGCCAATGGCGTGAAGCAGGTGGGTCTTGCCCAGACCGGAATCCCCGTAGATAAACAAAGGGTTGTAGGCCTTGGCCGGTGCCTCGGCGACAGCCACGGCAGCGGCGTGGGCGAAACGGTTCGAAGATCCGATGACGAACGTATCGAAGATGTACTTGGGGTTCAGCCGGCCGAATTCCTGGGAGTTGGAAGGAGGCGAAGGCTGGGGAAGGGCATCGCTGATGCGAGCCTTGGGAACGGGCGGCAACTCGACGGGGGGGGCCGGCACCTCTTCCGGGACCAGGTCCGAGTCGATGCTGAACGCGCAGCGGATGTCTGATTGAAATACAAGCTTGAGCGACTGCTCAAGGGGATCCTTGAGCTGGGTCTGGAGAACGTCGCGAGTCAACTCGTTGGGGACTGCCAGCAAGAGTGTCGTTCCGATGAGCCCCTGGGGCTGAGCCAAGGCGGCAAATGCACGCTGCATGGGAGTCACTCGGTCGTCTTGTTCGATATGGCGAACTACCTGGCGCCAGGCACTGCCGACACTGTTGGTCTCGTCCGTGCTCACAATTAGGCCCCTTCGTTCTGTTACATCGACCAAACGGGCGACGAATGGGGCCCAGAACTACCGGACCCCAACGGAATGATTCTAGCCGTCATCCACAGCGTTATGCACAGACGGTGGATAACTTGAGGTGGATATCTCCCTAGGGCTTGCAAATCTGCGGGGTACCAAGTAAAAATTGACGTTTAGGATCAAGGTGTCAGACCCGGTATTCGGATATTTCCACGGTTTATCCACCGCGGTATCCACAATTAAGATCACACCGTGCACAGGGGCCCGACTGGCCATCGGTGGGCTCAATTTGACGTACCTTCACTTCCACCCCTATCGTTGTGTAGTCCTATGTGCGCACTTTTGGCACTGTGAGATGCCTTCGTAGGTCTGTTGACTGTCGAAAGCATGGAACAGTCCACGAGGGCCACCTGAATACGAGCGTCGGCCTGTTCTTCCCTACTTATTAGCAACGGGCAAGGCGCATCACATGATCGTCTTGGAGTTACTACCGTGAGCAAGCGGACTTTTCAGCCGAATAACCGTCGTCGTGCCAAGAAGCACGGTTTCCGACTTCGTATGCGTACCCGTGCAGGCCGTGCCATCTTGGCAACCCGCCGTGGCAAGGGCCGCGTCGAACTTTCTGCATAACCATTAAGCACTACTGTCCTGAAATAGCGCAGGTTTTCGTGGGTTCTTTGTTTTTCAGACTCGACGCGTGACGTCGTGTTGCCAAAGAATCAGCGATTGCGCCTTTCGCAGGACTTTACAGCCACTGTACGTTCCGGCGCCCGCACTGGGCGTCGGAACGTAGTGCTATATGCACGGGTTCGCTCTGTCGAACCCCAGGGTAATAACCGTTTTGGTTTTATCGTTTCCAAGGCCGTTGGCAATGCCGTGCACCGCAACCTCGTCAAGCGACGAATGCGTGCATTGGCCAAGCAGTTTACTGCGGATGCCATCGGCCTCGACGTCGTGCTCCGGGCATTGCCTGGATCCGCAGACGCCGAATGGGACGAGCTAAGCCAGCAGGTCCTCTCCGGACTTGAATCGGTTGTCCGTAAGGCAGGTGCCAAGCATGAAAAAGGATCCTAGGCCCAGAACCGGGCTCATCTGGTTCCTGATAGATATTCCCAGGAATCTTCTCATCGGGTTCCTCATGGTTTATCGCAAGATCATTTCGCCGGTCTACGGCGATGTTTGTCGCTACTTTCCCAGCTGCTCGGCCTACGGCCTTGAAGCGGTTACGGTACATGGCGCCATCAAAGGCATCGGATTAACCATCTGGCGTGTCTTAAGATGTAATCCTTTTAGCCATGGCGGGATCGATTACGTTCCCGACGGCCGACGAATTTGGCCAGAAGGCAAGACCCCCAAGATCATGGTGATGAATCATCCTCCGATTCCCGCCGACGAAGATGCCGCAGATGCGGCCAGAGGAGCATGACCGGTAATGACAAACTTCTTTGACCTGCTACTGAGCCCTTTTCGGTATGTAGTCTCGTGGATCCTCATGGCCTTCCACGAATTGTTCACCCGGATCGGACTTGATCCCAACTCGGGCTGGACATGGGCGCTGTCCATCATCTTCCTGGTGCTCTTGATTCGTACCGCCCTGATTCCGGTCTTCGTCAAGCAGATCAAGGCCCAGCGCGCCATGCAGGCCCTGCAGCCGGACCTGCGCAAGCTTCAGGCCAAGTACAAGGGCAAGAAGGACCAGCTCTCGCAGCAGGCCATGATTGCGGAGCAGCGACAGCTGTTCAAGAAGCACAAGACGAACCCCCTGTCGTCATGCCTGCCCATGCTCGTCCAGATGCCGTTCTTCTTCGCGTTGTTCACGGTTTTGAACAATGCCTCAAAGGCCAGCGCAAACAATGCCGGCGTTGGCGCACTTTCCGCCGATCACATCCGCAGCTTTGATTCTTCTTCCATCTTCGGAGCGCGCCTTTCAGACACCTTTCTGAACACCTTGAACTCGGGTTCCCCGAGCGCCGCGGTGATCATTGTCGCCGTCATCATGATTCTTGCCATGACGGCCTCGCAGTTCATCACGCAGAAGCAGATCATGTCCAAGAACATGACCAAGGAAGCCCTTGAGGGCCCCTTCATGCAGCAGCAGAAGATCATGCTCTACATCCTTCCGCTGGTCTTCGGCGTTGGTGGCATCAACTTCCCGATCGGTGTCCTGATCTACTGGACCGCCACGAACCTCTGGACCTTGGGCCAGCAGTACTACGTCATTCGTAACAACCCGACTCCGGGTTCACAGGCGGAGCGCGAGCTCAATGAGCGTCGTGCCGCCAAGGGACTTCCTCCGATCGGCCAGAAGAAGGCAGAAGCCGAAGCAGCTGCGGCGGTTGTCGAGGAGCCAAAGGTGCAGCGCGTACAGCCCCAGCGCAAGAACAGGAAGAAGAAGTAGCCATGAGCAATGTTGAGCAAAGCGATGCTGTCGATACCCCAAACCCCGTAGAGGAAAACGAAGTTCCTGATGAAGCCAGGAGCATCGAAGAGGAAGGCGACATCGCCGCGGACTACCTCGAGGAATTGCTTGATATTGCCGACCTCGATGGTGACATCGACATTGAAGTGCGTGGTGGGCGGACCTACATTTCAATTGCCGGCGAGCCCGAGGACGAAAAGTCGCTGCGCCGCCTGATCGGTTCCAAGGGTGAGGTATTGGACTCCCTGCAGGAGCTCACGCGACTTGCCGTCCTGACCGCCACGGGTAACCGTTCGCGTCTTGTCCTGGACATCACCGGCTACCGCCAGGGGCGTGCCGGAGAACTCAAGCGCATTGCCGAAGAAGCCGCGGCCAAGGTCGAGTCCAGCGGTGAAAGCGTGGCCCTCGAGCCAATGAGCGCCTATGAACGCAAGTTGGTACACGACTGCGTGGCCGCCCTGGGAATGCAAAGCGAGTCCGAGGGTGAGGGCCCCGGCCGCCACATCGTCGTGTCTCCCGCAGACTCCTAAGCCCGGAACCAAGGAACAACACTTTTATGAGCAACGAAGTAGAACTTACCGCCGAAGAGAGCCAGGCCGCCCGGACCGTGTTCGGTGACCGCCTGGGGCTCGCAGAGCGCTATGTTCAGCATTTGGCCACATCCGGCATGGAGCGCGGCCTGCTGGGCCCTCGTGAAGTCCCACGCCTGTGGTCTCGGCACGTCTTGAACTGTGCCGTCGTTGCCAACCTGATTGACGAGGGTGCCCATGTGGCAGACGTGGGTAGCGGGGCGGGACTTCCGGGACTGACGTTCGCCTTGGCCCGTGCCGACCTTCAGCTGACGTTGATCGAGCCACTTGAACGTCGCTGCATTTGGTTGCATGAAGTCGTCGAAGATCTTGGGTTGGAAAACGTCACCGTGATGCGTGGGCGCGCCGAACAAGTCGTTGACCACGTGAATGCGGACTTTGCCACGGCTCGCGCCGTATCGGCCCTTACGAACCTAGCCGGGCTTACCATCCCGTTGCTTCACGGGAAGGGGACGGTCCTTGCCATCAAGGGCCGCTCCGCGGCCGAGGAAGTCGAGAAGGCTGCGAAGATGATTCGTCGTCTCGGTGGCAAGAAAACCGAGGTCGTAACGGTCGGAGAAGAGATTCTCAGCGAACCGACGACAGTGGTGCGTATCAACGTAGGCTAGCGCATAAGCGATAGGCTGTATCAGGTGGCTCCATGCCACCTGCTGAGTTAGTAGAAAGAACTGTTTTGAAGCGTAGCGTTAACAAGATTCCACCGTTTGCAGCGCTTTTCGCTAGTTTTGGCTCACCGAACACTCAAGAGCAACCTAAAAAGATTGATTTGACCGAGACCGACGTTGTTTCACGTGAAACAATCTTTACCGCTGCAGCGCTTCTCGACGAGAACGAAACGGTGGAATTGACGGATTCCGATGGAGAGGACCCAGTGGTGGCGAAGGAACCTGCGATGGCACGAAACGTTTTCGATACCACTGACGACAGTTCTCCGCTGGCAAGCCAGCTGGCAAGTGAACACAAACGGCGTGAAAAGCTGAGCGGCCGAAAGCTGCCCAAGCCCGACACCACCCGCTACATGACCGTCAGCAACCAGAAGGGTGGCGTCGGTAAGACGACCACCACCGTGAACATTGCGGCAGCACTGGCCATTGCCGGCCTGAACGTCCTGGTGATTGACATCGATCCACAGGGCAACGCTTCGACCGCGTTGGGGATCGAGCATCACGCGGATGTAGACAGCATCTACGATGTCCTCATCAATGACCTGCCGCTTGCCGATGTCGTGGCCACTTGCCCGGACATCGACAACCTGACAGTGGCACCCGCAACCATCCACTTGGCGGGCGCGGAGATCGAACTGGTTTCGCTGGTGGCTCGCGAGCAACGGTTGCGACGTGCCTTGGAACAGTATGCACAATATCGTGACGAGAATGGCATGGACCGTCTGGACTATGTTTTCATCGATTGCCCGCCCAGCCTTGGGCTGTTGACGGTCAACGCCTTTGTTGCTGCCCGCGAGGTATTGATCCCGATCCAGTGCGAGTACTACGCATTGGAAGGCCTCAGCCAGCTACTGAAGAACATTGAGATGATCCAGAAGCATCTCAACTCGGATCTCACCGTCTCGACGATCCTCTTGACCATGTATGACGGCAGGACAAACCTTGCGGCACAGGTTGCGAGCGAGGTACGTGAGCACTTCCCCAACCAGGTGTTGCAGGCGCTGATTCCCCGGAGCGTCCGCATTTCTGAAGCGCCCAGCTATCAGCAAACTGTCATCACTTATGATTCGAGTTCCACGGGAGCGCTTTCGTATTTGGAGGCAGCTGCCGAAATCGCGGAGCGCGGTAACCACTAATACCGTGGAGCCCTCGGCCAATTTTCTTATCGGGTGTGCGGCATTGCGCTAGTCACCTGTTCGCAATCCATTAAGTATCCGATTTAGGTTGTTTTATCGCATGAGTGCCGAAGAATCGCTTGTGCGACGGATGCCTACGTGGCCTAGGGTCAGGTAGGGTGCAGAAAGCCGAACTTCCGGCGTCTGCGAGCCACACCCGTGAGCCGCGTTCTCAACAATCAAGCACCACCCAGTAGAATTGCCATGGGTCATGGTAGTAACGGTGTCGAAAGGGAGTAACATCCAATGTCGGAAAAGCGACGTGGTTTAGGACGAGGTCTTGGTGCATTGATTTCGAGCAGCCCTGTCGCGGAATCCGAGGAGGAGACTCCTGCGAAAGTTTCACGTGAAACATCTAGGCCGGCAGCCAAAACGGCAAAGGATCCGGAACTGACTGCCCCCAAACCTAAGACCGCCGCTAACGGCAAAAAAGCCCGCCCGGTCGACATGTTTTTCGTGCCTGGTAAGACCGAAGAAGAGGTTGCCGCGGAGAAATCCAAATCGACCTCAGGGCCGTCCGCGGCCGCCAAAAAGCGCCGCGCCCAGATGCCGGGTCTCATTGCATCCTCGGGACGCGCGGGTGAGGTGGAAGCGATTGATGCCGAGGTCAGCAACCTGGTAGAGGTGCCCGGCGCGAGTTTTGCCGAGCTGGCCGTGGATCAGATCCATCCGAACCGCAAGCAACCGCGTTCGTACTTCGACGAAGAACACATGGGCGAATTGGTCCATTCCATTCGTGAAGTCGGGCTGCTGCAGCCCATTGTTGTTCGCCCCTCCCGGGAGAACGACAAAGAACCGTACGAGATTGTCATGGGTGAACGCCGCTGGCGTGCCACTCAGGCAGCAGGCCTGACAACGATTCCGGCAATCGTCCGCGAAACGCAGGATGACGATCTGCTCCGAGATGCACTCCTGGAAAACCTCCATCGTTCGCAGCTCAACCCGCTCGAAGAGGCTGCGGCGTACCAGCAGCTTCTAAGCGAATTCGATTGCACACAGGAAGTCCTGTCGGAGCGCATCGGTCGTTCACGGTCGCAGATCTCCAACACGATCCGACTCATGAAGTTGCCTGCACTTGTGCAGCGACGCGTTGCCGTGGGAGTCATATCCGCGGGTCATGCGCGTGCGCTCTTGGGTCTTGCCAACGCGGCAGAGATTGAGCAATTGGCACAGCGGATCGTCAACGAGGGGATGTCTGTCCGGGCCACCGAAGAAGCCGTGGCGCTGAGTGACGGTCAGCAGAAGCCGCGCAAGGCCGCCGCGCCGAAGCTTACGCCGCGCCATGAACGATTGGATTTCCTGGCGACGTCACTCTCGGATCGCCTTGATACAAACGTCAAAATTTCGCTAGGCGCCCGCAAGGGCCGTGTCAGCATCGAATTTGCCAGCGTCGATGACCTGAACCGAATCATGAGCGTGCTGTCGCCGGAATCCGAAGCCAAGTAGGCCATGCAGCTGTAGTAGTTGGAGTGTTTCACGTGAAACACTCCAACTTCTGCTTTAACCATGTCCCCGGTTCGACTCATAGCCACCGAGACCTTCTTTCCTTCGGTGACGCCGCCAGCGACCATACCCGACCGCTCATGGGCCGCAGGCGCCCCGGGGGAGGGCCTGCGGCCTCATGTACGGCCCAAGGGGAGAATGGCCCTTCTGCGGGCCCCTGATGGCTCCTGGGGCAGGTCGTCGATGGAGCCGGTATCGACGATGACCGGTTCACGCATGTCTAAGACATGCGGCGAAGAGGAACGGGAACCCTTGTAGGGGCTCTCCTGCTTTTGATGGACGTGGGAAGCGGCGGCGGACATGGCCTGACTGACGACGTGAACGGATGATCGTCATTCCCGGCACATCCCCGATACCCGAGGCCATCGCACTGCGCAGCGCTTGCCTGGCAGCCACGCTTGGCGCCGCATGGGGGCCGCCCATAATGCGGTCGAGTGTCGCCCATCCCTCGACGTGCACCAACCTGAGGAGGAAGTCGATTAGACGCAGCCCCAGGATGACCCGCTGATTGCCTCGAGGCGAGTGGAAAATCGAGTTTCGTCCACTTCGGGCGCAATTGACAGATGATTGCTGCATCGCCCTGCCGGGCGCCACCCATCCATCCGCGTGAAGCACGTGGAACATGGCCACGACTCGGCCTCGGGGGGTAGGTTCCCAGCTCAAGCGTCGTGTGGGTTCTGAGCCTGCGAGTTCGCACTCGACTGACTGGAATTGAATAGCGGTGCCTTTACCACTTGCGAAGGGCCGAGTCGGGAGACTGCATCGCTGGACTGGGATCTTGGTTTCCCATCGCAGGTCGCATTGGGCGTCCATGGAGTTGCTGCGGTAGTCGCGTTGCCCGAGCAGTGGACCGCTCCAGCAACCGTGGTCTGATCAGGAAGTGATTGGCCATTTTGACCGGACCAATCGGTTCCATTCAATGTCAGGACGAAGCCCCGCATTCCATATCCGAGCCCGTGCGAGACCAAGAGAGCACCGGGAACGATGGATGTTTCACGTGAAACAAGATGACCTTCGTTGCTCACCGGCGACGTCGGCGTTGCGGTGACCTGTTTCGAATTCGCTGACGTTCCAACCGGACGCGGACGAGGAAGATGTAGAACGGCGGTCTCCCTCAGAAGCCTCCAAAGAACCTGTTCGATCAATTCGCGACGTGAAAATCATGCTGCCGTCCTTCAACGTTTGGTTTGGCTAGCCCCTCCAATGACGCCATTTCGCGTCTTGCGAAGTTGATGGTTCGGGGGAGTGAGTTGTCTTGGCAATTGGATCCTCGACGCCCACACAGTGTTGGGACATCCCTGGCATGGGAAGAAGGGATCGCACCGGGCTTCGCGATGCTCCTAATCGTGTCCCGCGCACTTGTACAGGACGAAACGTGGAACACGCCGACGACTCCCGGGAGGATGGTGCAGAGACCACCATCATCCGGAGACCTCGACCCGCGACACCCGCCGATCGCGATCGTGACGAAGGGAATCCTTGCTGCCCACTCCTTCGCGGGCCGAGAGAATTTGATCGCGATCTCCGACGGTACCGCTCGAGCAGGTTCTACGTGTCGGTCGCGACGCCCTACCTTGACCAGTGTTGGGCGCGGAAGCAATAATCGGGCTGGGCACCAGAGCGGTGCCGCAGAGAAGATCCGACGGAATGTACCGCCGGAGCAGAGGAGTCGTCTAATGACGAAGTTCCTGATCTCCTTCCCTGGTGAGGCCATGGTGTTCCCCGAGGAGGACTTCGAATCGGTGGCCAAAGCCGCGCATGCCGTCATCGACGATGCCAAGGCGGCGGGCGTGTACGTCTTCGCCGGCGGGATCAATGAGGATATAGATCCGGTGCTTGTGGCCGGCGACGGAACCATCACCGAGGGCACATACCCAGGCCACAAGGTGCCCAACGGCGGCTACACGGTGCTCGAGCTGCCCTCACGGGAGGCAGCATTCGAGTGGGCCGCGAAAATCGCGGTCGCCTGCCGTTGCCCGCAAGAAGTCCGGCAGTTCCAATACGACCCGGCCAGCTGACGAGGGCAACCTCAGCCAGATCGGCCGTGCGTCGTTCACCGTGCGCTCCTAGTGAATGGCGTGCAACAGCGCATGAGGCGGGTGGCCTCGACCAACGGCAGCTCGAAGGTGGACTCGTTGATCGGATCCGGGCGCAGCCGTCTCGAGCCGAGTTGGGAGCCGTCGATGGAACGCGCCTTCTACGCGCACTTGGCCGAGGGACATCTGCGCGTACGATACGACCTGGCCGAATATGGGCTCCCACCCCACGCGGCCACCGACGCGCCTTTCTGACCTTCAGCGTCAACCGTGAAGCACAACCATGCACTGCCTTCATCTCGGAGTGACCTACGATCATCGAGGCGCAGGCGACCTGCACATTCCTGTTGTGAGGGAAATTTCAGCGACGCAGTGCCACCCGATGGCCTCGCAGTCGGAGCAGGGTGCAGATGAGCTGGATCGAATCCAGCACTACCGCTGCAGCGAACTGCATGTGCAAGGAAGCATGAAATCATCTCTCGGACGCCAATATGGCGGGAAACCAAGCCGACGTGGTCTGATTCTTAGCGATGAAATCGCCGACTTAAGCCTGACGAAACACATTTCGACAGGGAAAGGGGGCAAACACGGCCCGGGCTACCTCCGAAGAACACGCACGAACCCTCGGGCCAATGCCGCGTGGCCAGCAAGGGAGACCCATCCTGGACCCAAGAGTCGGAGCTAAGCAGGTCACGGCGCCATCGTCATCGGGAGGCGCCGCGTGGCACACAGCTTCAGTCTATTTGGCAGGAGGAGCCCTCCTACTGGGGACATGGCTCCACAAGCCAGGTCACGTCCTTGACTGCATTCGAAGTCCATTGGCCGGTCCGGTGGGGTCCAGGGCTCGCGGCGAGGAGCGTTAATCGCACACTGGAAGTTGGAGCCATGCCGAAAGGGTTCGTGGTGATGGAGCAGGATCCGTCAGTTCCTTGGCCCGCCGGTGGTAACAAGGACGCCCCAAGGTCTGTCTCGCACCAGAGCATATTCGAAGACCTAGCTTGCAGGATTGCCTTCCCGTCCGGCAGATCTCCTGAGGCTGCCTGCCCCTAATGCGGGAACGACGGTCATGACTAGACAGGAGCACACCGCGGAGGCCGGGGCCACTAGCTGCGCTAGACCGTGACCTCGATACTTGAATTCACCGATGGCGAAGATACCCCGCTGAGCGCAAGGAGACACCTGAGCCAGATGCCGCCGCTGGAAATATCTTGCCGCGCTATTCGGCGTCGCTGTCGACGGTACACATCCGTGAATCGCTGGAGGGAACGCGCTCTTATTGCGGTTCAAAAGACATCGATAAACTAGCGGCTGCCATTGCTCCCAGCGCTGGGTCGAATATTCAAACCTCAGGTCGTCTTGGAGTTCCATACAGGGTCAGGGATTGTCGGGGGGGGGTGGAGAGCCCGTCCAGTCCTTCAGTAACGCTCCGCGTAGGCGAATCCAATGGCCTCTGGTATTCAATTCGCTTAGCGAAGTTGTTGGGAGGCAGGACGCCCGGACTTCGATTGCGAATCTTCCCCGCTTGGATTTCGCCACGAACCACATCTTGAGCGCCAGGAGGTCGGTCCCGGCCCTGGGCCCACTTCGGCGCTATCGGATTTGGCGAACGGCAGCTGGGTAGGTGGGGGCTATGACAGTCAGCAGATATGGGGCCGCACGGCAGAAATTCCCAAACGGCGTCCGGTACGGCTTCCCCGGACGCCTTGGCCCCAATTCCCCACGAGGACTGACACGATTCCTCCGGGCGTTGAGAGCACTACGCATGTGGGCATCCGCTCGCGATCGAGACCCTCATTGGAATAGACAGGATCAGCAGAGAAGTGTCCTCAGAAGATGATCGGGCAGGCCCCGGGCTCACATTCCGCCCGCAAAGGTGGTTTCCGGGGATCGAAGGAAAATGGCGCGGCGGCCACGCCCGCCGGCCCGTGCGTGGCCGATGCCGAAATCGTGGCCGTGCCCGCCGAGGCCGGCCCGTGGTCCAAGATTGCGTTGAACCGTGGTCGCAGAACATCCGAAATACTAGGGCAGGGCTGACCACCCTGGTAAGGCATTTGAAGCGCATAAGGAGCGCCGCGCCTTTGTCGCCGCGCAGCAATGCCAGCTTGGCAACGCAGCTGGCAAAGGGGGGCCGCACCGAGTGGAGGGGCGAATCGTCCCCTTACCAGGGGATGCTCAGGACCTGGCGGGGGAGAGCGAATGTCAGCCGCGGAAGCGGTCTGAGAACGGACGGATTTGGATCAGGGGTAGGACGGCCCCTATAGCAAGCTGCCGTGGAGATGAAGGATCTGAGCGTCACCGGCGGATCCTGGCCGTGCAAATTGATCCATTGCTGAACGAGCCGCAGCTTGGGATCTCGGACAGGTTTCGAACAGCAGTCTTGGTGGCGACAGGAAAGACCGGCCGCGACCGACGCCAGAAACTGCTTGGTCATGGACTTGACGCTGTGCGTCAGCAAGCGGACCCATCGCGTCTGATTGACGCCTTCGCCGTTGGCCTCTGGCATGATGATGTGGACCGCGCCTCACGAACCTGTTTCGTTGGATCACGTACGGACGGCATCTATTTCCATCGGTGCCGATGACAATCAGGGGCAATATGCCCACATCCCGGGGCTTCTTGAAGGGCGCATAATTGCCGAGGTGCGGGCGAGACCCGGCGAGAGGCGCCTACTCGAGGAAGCCGTCATCCTTGCGGTTCTCCCAGTCATCGGAGCCGACCGCGGAGACGGCGAAGGCAAGAGCCGCGGAAGGTGCGCGGAGAATGCCAGCATCCCGCCTCCTCGGGACCAGATGGTGTGGTCCGCAGCCAAGAGCATCAGGACAGTGGCGTTGGCAATGTGGAAGTGGAAGAGAGCGGTCCGTCAGGGGCTGGTAACAACGTTTCACGTGAAACATGCACGACGGGGTGTCTGGTGTTGCTCGCGGCGCTGACGGGTGTTTCACGTGAAACATCGCAGAACATCGTCCAATCCAGCATTGCATGTTTCACGTGAAACAGTATTGATCCACGCCAGCATATCGGCCTGTTCGCTCGCAGTGCGGTTGCGCGGCCTTGCTGCTGGCGACACTCCGCCGCACGGCGGGGGGGAGTGGTGAAGAAGAGCGCAGGTGTCGCGTACGGGGCGCCGGAGGGCCCGCCGCACACGCGGTGCTCATGGGGGCCGGCTTGTCCCTCCAGGCGGCGTAGTGGCCGTTCTCTGGCGCCGGAGGCAAGGTCGGGCATGCGTCATCACAGGCGCCTCGGGTAATACTCCCCGCTGGGGCGGTCGGCTTTGCCGCGGCGGGAACGTGCAAGGGGCGGCGCGCGGCCGGAGGCCGGTCCGTGTGTGATGGACGAGAACTGGCTGCGGAGCGTTCATCACCGGCAAAGAAGCCCGAACCAGGAACTACTCATTGGCGCCAACGAAACCAGCCAAAAGGGCGAGGTCGTAGGCGCCGACCACGAGTCGGAGCAATAGACGGAGAGATGCTGGGGCAGAGCCCGGGGATTCAACGAATGCGGCCAGCGCGCGGGGCGCGCACGCTAAGACAACGGGCACCAGCGCCCGGCAGCAGAGCTCCGCTGCCGGGCGCTGACCGCAGTCAATACGATGGCTCCACCCCATCCTAAGGAGGGATTCCCAGGACGGCGCGTGAGACCCGGTCCAACCCAGGAGCGGCGGCCCCCAAAACGGGGGAGGGGGCATCAGTTGCGCACCGCCACGCGGAAGCCGGTCATTGAGGCTTGCGGCCCTACCGGGAACAGCCCCGCAACTCACGGCAGGCTGTGCCGACGTGGGACACCGGTGGCACCGTTCATACGCTTCGGCACAAGCGGGCAAGATTGCCGTGCCCTGCGCCAGAAGGGCGCCGCCAAAGAGCTCTCCATGGGGCAGGACAAGTTCGATTGGCTTCGTGAAACCCTGCTCGCGATCCGCAATTCCCAGAATGACCAACAGGCATGTGCCGATTGGATCCCGATGCCGGCATGAGTATTCGAGCGTTTGGGGTCCACCCCTTATTGCCTTTGGGAGCCACTGGTATTGCCCCTGGGAACTGGCACCTCCCACGGAGGGAACCGCTGCAGCCAACGCCTCGATCTGATCCTGAACGGACCCGCTCAGCTCCCACGAGTCGCACCGTTCGGCCTCGATCCAGATTGTGGTTTGGATGATCCCATCGATGCGATCGCCGGAGAGTGGCTTCCGGCTCAAGCCCTTGTACGGATACGGAGACCGGAATACCATCCACACCGGTCCGTGGCGGTCTTACCGGAGAGCCAGGTGCAGGCGGAGCGAATCACCGACCGGAAGGCGCTCAGGGGCGCGGACGGAAATGCTCCCAAGCACCATGATGGCAATGGAAAATTGGATGGTTCCCGAGACCGCAGCAGGCGGCTTCCACGGAAAATATCCCCGGCATTCCGGAACGCCCCCCAACCTCAATATTGCCGCCACCGAAATGGGAACCGAGTCCAGGGATAAAACTGTCGGCCTCAGCGGCATGGGTGGATGGACAGAGCTGGTCGGGTGTCCGGAACGGGACGACTGCGATCGACGAGGAGCATGGTCATCGAGGCGTTCGAGCTCGAGGCGTGGCGGCAGCCTGCCGCACCCGCTCGGGTCCTGCCCCGCGCAGGTCCCGAGGAGCGAGAGCGACCCGTGGCCGACAAGCGCCGGCTCGCGTAAGGAGATGGCCAGCCAGGCTCAGCCAACGGCACGAGGTGCCGGACGCATGTCTCCCGGGCCGCAAGCGGAAGGGAGACTTTGGTGGAGTGTCCTCAAACGGGGAGCCAGCGATTGGTGGCGCTGCCCTTCTGGAACACCACTCGAATAGTGACTGAGTATCAGTGCTTGCCACCGGTGAAAGAGTATTCCCAAGGTAAGTTTCGATTCCTCGGGTCCGGGATGAAGCGAAATCGGGGAATCTGCCGCGAAGAGAGTGGCGAAATCGGAACCATTTCATAAAACAACTAATAATTGTTGCTTACGAAGCAGAATTCTGCCAGCGGGCGTCCTACAACGCTTTCTCCGTGAGCGGGCTCGGGGTAGGGCTTAAAAAGCTCGGTGCAGCCATCCCGAAGGAGTGGCTGCACCGAGCGGACAGAAAAGTTGCGTGCCTTACAGGTAGGCAGCGAACTCCTTTTCCAGGACCGGCTTCGGCTTGGCGCCGATCGAAGTGGCGACGTGCTCGCCACCCTGGAAGACGTAGACGGCCGGGATGCTGGTGATGCCGTACTTGGCGGCGATGGCCGGGTTGTCATCTACGTTGACCTTGACCACGTCGACCTTCTCGGCGTGCTCGGCGGCGATCTGCTCAAGGATCGGGGTCAGCTGGCGGCAGGGGCCGCACCACTCGGCCCAGAAGTCCACGATGACGGGCTTGGCGGCCTCGAGGACATCTGCCTGGAACGTTGCGTCGGTGACGTCTTTGGTCTGGCTCATGGCCTGCACCTTTCGTAAGAGTTTTCTTCCCGGGGTGGGAAGGGTTGGTCTAGTTGGAGACGGGGACGGCCTGGGCGGCCGCGTTGGCCTGCACGTCGGCGAGGTAGTGCTCGACGTCCAGAGCCGCGGCGCAGCCGGAACCGGCGGCGGTGATGGCCTGGCGGTAGGAGGAATCGATGACGTCGCCTGCGGCGAACACGCCCGGGAGGCTGGTCTTGGAGGTTCGGCCCTCGACGGCGATGGTGCCCTCGGCGGTCAGGTCCAAGACGTCCTTGATCAGGTCGGTGCGCGGGTCGTTGCCGATGGCCACGAACATGCCGGTGACCGGGACGTCCTGGCGGGCGTCGGTCTTGAGGTTGCGCAGGGTCATGCCGGTGACCTTCTGCTCGCCCGTGATGCCGACGACCTCGGAGTCCCAGATGAATTCGATCTTCGGGTGGGCCAGGGCGCGGTCGGCCATGATCTTGGAGGCACGCAGGGTGTCGCGGCGGTGGACCACGGTGACCTTGGAGGCGAACTTGGTCAGGAAGAGGGCTTCCTCCATGGCGGAGTCGCCGCCGCCGATGACGGCGATTTCCTGTTCGCGGAAGAAGAATCCGTCGCAGGTCGCGCACCAGGAAACGCCGTGGCCGGCCAGGCGCTTCTCGTCGGGCAGGCCGATCTCGCGGTAGGCGGAACCGGTGGACAGGATCACCGCGTGGGCGCGGTACACGGTGCCGTCGCCCAGCGTGACGACCTTGATGTCGCCGGCCAGCTCGACGGCGGTGACGTCGTCGAAGAGGATCTCGGCGCCGAAGCGCTCGGCCTGCTTCTGCATGCTGTCCATCAGGTCCGGGCCCATGATGCCCTCGGGGAAGCCGGGGAAGTTTTCCACGTCGGTGGTGTTCATGAGCTCGCCGCCGGCGGTCACCGAACCTGCGATGACCAGGGGCTGAAGGTTCGCCCGTGCCGTGTAGACGGCCGCGGTGTAGCCGGCGGGGCCGGAACCGATGATGATGACGTTGCGGATGGCATCTGGTGCTTCTGTGGCCACGGGTCGGTGAACCTTTCGTGAGTGCGGGCTGGTGTCAACCACGCCGCGGGTAAGGGGGACTGTCCGGCATAACAGCGAATGCCGTGTTGGTATTCCCGGCCCTGTATGGGCTAGGAGACGCGGAACTCGCCGATCTGCAGGCCGTAGGGGCGGGAGGCATTGGCACCCGAGGCCCGGCGGGGCAGCTCGGTGACGTTCAGGAATACGTATTGTCCCTTGACAGCCGCACCTTCCTCGCCACTGACCGGGACGGTGACGGTGGGTCCGGTGAAGGATCCGCTCGACACCACCTTGGCATCGGCTAGGTCGTCCGTCTTGCCCACGCGGAGCTCGAAGGAGCCGCCGGTGCTGTTCAGGCCCTCAAGCTGGATCTCCGAGACGTCGGAAAGCTTTTCCAGCTCGGCGATGAACACCATGTTGGATGCCAGGCCACCGAACTGCGGTGAGGTGAAGGAATAAGACTTGTAGAGGCTCGCCGGATTGCCGTCTATGGCCTTGGCCAGCGTGGCGTCGGTGTCCGCGTTGAGATCCTGGTTGCCCGGGACCATGCGTGAGAGATCGGCGACCACCGGCTTCACCGGTGCGGCGCTCAGCGATTCCGAGGCCTGCGGGCTGCCGGACTCGCTTGCGCTCTGCGTGGGGGAGCTGCTGGCAACCGGTGCCGGCGTGCGGCCGCCCAGGGCGTTGAAGGCGAAGACGACGGCAAGGACCAGTACTGCGCACAGCAGCGCGCCCACGAGCAGGCGCGTGGTCTTCTTTCCGCCTTCTCCGGCTTCCTCTTCCTCGTAGTCGTCCTGCGGCGGTTCCGAATAGGACTGGGCAGCTGCCGGGAAGCTGGCGGCGACGCGCTGGCCGGATTCGTCGACGGTGATGCCGCGGGACTTCTGCGCCGCGGCAAGGGCCGCAGCCGATGTCACGACGGGCTCATCGGTGTGGTCCGTCGCTTCCATCCGGGTGACCTTGGGAGTCGGCTTGACGGCGGGCGGTGCCGTGGGCGCCGGAGGAGTGGTGGGGGTCGCCTGGGTTGCGGCGGGGGTTTCGCGCTGCGCGGGCGCGGGGGAGGGCGCTACCGGGGCAGGGACGGAGGGCGAGGACGCCGAAACGGCCGGGGCCTGTTCCGTGCTCGAGCCCACCGAAGCCGCTGGCAGGACCGGCGGGACGGACGGCGGGGCCTGCTTGCCGCGGGCGAAACGGCCCTTGAGGCTGTTCAGCTTTTCATTGAGGCTGATCTCCGGCAGCCTGTCGAGCATGGACGGGCGCTGCTCTTCCTGGGCGCGCTGGTCCTCGTAGTATTCGGCGTCGTCCTCGTAGCTCGCAGGTTCCTTTGAACGGGTCACGCCGAAGATCTCGGTGCCCAGGGTGTCGGTGTAGAACGGCTCGACGTAGGGGGCATCGACCTGGACCACCAGGTCCAGGAGGTCTGCGGGCTCCGCAAGGTTGGTCACCAGGTAGGTGTTTCCCTCGGAAATTCCCAGGTCCAGGACCTGCACCGCGGCATAGCGTTCGCCGGTGGCGATTTCACGCGCACTCGTTGCCAGCTGCGAGGCGTTGGTCGTGGAACCGACAAGGATGCTGACGGGTCGGTTGAGCACCTGATCGATGCCACTGAGGACCTGGTCTCCGTCCGCCGAGGTCAAGACCGATTCGGTGACCTGGTAGCGGCCGCCAAGCATGGCTCCGGCGTCGATGGGCTGCGACACGATTCCCTCCCGGGATTACATTTGCGTTGCCGGCACCCTCATGGGTGCCCCGTTCCATGTTACCGGGATGGGCCGAGGATTTCGCGAAGTCCGGGGGCGATGTCGGGTGCGTGCCGGGCGCCCGGCAGAAGCGCGGGGCCCGATTTACCGTCGCAGGGCGGGGATCCGTCGGGCCAGCGGGCCCAGGAAGTCCTCAAGCTCCTCCGAGCGGACCAGGCGCAGCAAAATGATGTAGACCACGGCCATGACGGAGCCGACGACGGCAATCGAGATGACCGCGGCACCGATGGAACTCCATGCAAATCCCCAGTCGTAGCCGCCCAGCAGCCACAGCACCCCGGCCCCCACCGCCCCGGAGGCGGCAGCCATCACGCCGATCCTGACGTAGGCGTCCGCGACCCTGGCGCTGCCGTAGTCGCCGTAGCGGCGCACGATGAGGAAGTGGGCAATCACGGCGGAGAGCACATTGGTCGCCCCGTAGATCAGGGCCACGGCCCGGGCAATTTCCGTTGCGGGCAGGACCTGCACCGCAACGAAGGCCAACACGACGCAGAGGGTCGCGATGACGGTCTGGATCAGCATGGGGGTCTTGGTGTCTTCCTCGGCAAAGAACACCCGGATCATGAAGAAATGGATGGACTTGAACGGCAGCCCGAGCGTCGTGAGCAGGAGCAACTGCCCGATGGCGGCACCCTGCAACATCGCGGTCGACGAGCTGCCGGCAAATAGCCGGCCCAGCGGTCCCGCGAGCACGATGAAGGCCACCGTGGCAAAGACAATGGGCACGGCGCTGGTGCGCAGCCCGCGGGACAACAGCGGCGCAATGTCCCCGCGCCGCTTCTCGTGGAAGGCCTTGGTGAACTCGTTGAAGAGCATCGTGGCCAGGGTGAGGGCGAAGATGGAGTGGGGCAGCACGGTGATCAGCTGGGAGGTGTTCAGCGCCTGCTCGCCCGGAACCGAGGCCCCGCCGTCGGGCAACAGCAGACGCGCCGGGGAAGCGGCCGAGACGAACTTGGAGTTGACCAGGGAAGCGATGTTGCCGACCATCATCGACCCCAGCGTCCAGGCAGCCAGCTTGCCCACGTGGCGCAGGCCCATGCCGCGCCAGGAGAAATCCGGGCGCAGGTTCAGGCCGATCCGGCGCAAGGGCCAGAAAAGGGCCAGGGCCTGGACCACGATGCCCAGCGTGGCGCCACCCGCGAGCAGCACCGTCTGGTCCGAGGTCCAGGTGTCCATCTGGTCGTTGCCGCCGCCGTAGGCGCCGAAGAGCACGATGAACGTGCCGATGGTGCAGATCTGCACCAGGTTGTTGGCCACCGGCGCCCACATGTAGGCACCGAAGCGGTTGTGGGCGTTGAGTACCTGGCCGATGACGGCGTAGACGCCGTAGAAGAAGATCTGTGGCAGGCACCAATACGCAAACGTGGTGCCCATGGCGATCATGGGAGCCGTCCAGTTCAAGGTCAGGATCTTGATCAACGGTCCGGCCATGGAGACCAGCAGCACCGTCGCAAGGCCCATCACCACGATGGTGAGGGTCACGAGCTTGGAGGTGTATGCGGATCCGCGGTCGGCGGCCTTCGAGGCCTTGATGAGCTGGGGGACCAGCACCACGTTGAATATGCCGCCGGCCAGCAGCATGAAGATGATCGTCGGAATGACGTTCGCCTTCTCGAAGATGTCGGCCATCGTGGTGCTCGAGCCGATGGCAACGGCCAGCAGCGCGGTGCGGATGAACCCGAGCACGCGGGAGACCATGGTGCCCGAGGCCATCAGCGCATAGGCCTTGGAATGGCCGCGCGATTGCTGTTGGGTCGTGGCCTGCGGGGTCTTGGGCGGCGTGCTGGGGCGCGCGGGGTGTTTAGATACCTGGGACATAGTTGGGGAGTACTTCACGCGCAAGATCGGCGATGCGCCGCTCATTGGGGAAGGACAGGCGTTTGCCGAGATCAAGCAGCGGGACCCACGCCACGTCCACTGCTTCGTGGTCCGGGTCGTTTTCGATGGTCAGCTCGCCGCCGGTGGCACGCAGCAGGAAGTGGTGCACGGTCTTGTGGACGCGGTAACTGGTCACGGTGAACCAGTAGTCGACCGAACCCAGGGGAGCCAGGATGTCGCCGGCGATCCCGGTTTCCTCCTCGATCTCGCGGACTGCCGCCTCTTCGTTGGTTTCCGCGCCCTCGGGGTGGCCCTTGGGCAGGCACCATTCAAGCCGTCCGCCGCGGTTGTACCTGGCAATAATGGCCACCGGCAGGCTGGGAAGCGACGTGTCGATGACAACGCCGCCGGCCGAAATTTCCTCCACGGTGGGCAATGGGTGGTGACCGGTGCTCACCTGCGCCTGCGCATGCGCCATTGACGCAGTCAACGGCGTGCGCTTCGGGGCGCTGGGAACTGGATGAGCCATGGCAACCACTCTATCGGTTTTGCGTCGCATCGTGGCTTGCCCCGCCCGCTCGGCGCGTGATATCCATTCTTCGTTGCGGGGCTGCCGTCCTCCGGCGTGTGGAAGCTAACGCCGAATTGGGCCGGCCGCGAACGTGGCGCTGGCCGGAAAGTCTGGCACCCTTAAAGAACTATGCAGCAGCTACCGTCCCCTCAGGTCCTCACCGATATTTTGCCCCCCGTCATCTTTGAGCTGGGGCAGCGGTTTGTCGATTCCGGTTTCGAACTCTCCCTGGTGGGGGGCCCGGTGCGCGACCTCTTCCTGGGCCGGGTGTCCCCGGACCTGGACTTCACCACCAGCGCCTCCCCGGATGAAACCCTCGCGGCGGTGGCCGGCTGGGCCGATGCCACCTGGGAGGTGGGACGCGATTTCGGCACCATTGCGCTGCGCAAGGGCGAGCACACCATCGAGGTGACCACCTACCGGGCCGACGCGTACGATCCTTCCTCCCGCAAGCCCATCGTGGCCTTCGGCGACAAGCTGGAAGACGATCTCTACCGCCGCGACTTCACCATGAACGCGATGGCGCTGCGCCTGCCGAGCCTGGAGCTGGTCGATCCGTACAACGGCGCCGCCGACCTGGCCGAGGGCGAGGTCCGCACGCCGGGGGCTCCCTCGATGTCCTTCTCCGACGACCCGCTGCGGATGATGCGTGCCGCACGATTCGCGTCCCAGCTGGGGATCGGGGTCGCGGCCGATGTCCGGGTGGCGATGACGGAAATGGCCGAGCGGATCAAGATCATCTCCGCCGAGCGCGTCAGGGACGAGCTGGTGAAGCTGATCAACGGCGTTGATCCGCGCGCCGGCATCGACCTGCTGGTGGACACGGGTCTGGCCGACATCGTGCTCCCGGAGGTTTCGGCCCTGCGCCTGGAGCTCGACGAGCACCACCGCCACAAGGACGTCTACCAGCACTCCTTGACGGTGCTGGAGCAGGCCATGGAACTGGAAAGCGCCGCGGACGGTCCGGTTCCGGGCCCCGATTTCACTTTGCGCTTCGCCGCACTGATGCACGACATCGGCAAGCCGGCGACACGCAGGTTCGAACCCAACGGGGCGGTCAGCTTCCGACACCACGACGTCGTCGGCGCCAAGCAGGTCAAGGCCCGCATGCGCGCCCTGCGTTTCGACAACGACACCACCAAGGCGGTTGCCCGCCTGGTTGAGCTGCACATGCGCTTCTACGGTTACGGGGACGCCGGGTGGAGCGACTCGGCCGTGCGCCGCTACGTGCACGACGCAGGCGATTTGCTGCAGCGGCTGCATCGGTTGACGCGGTCGGATGTGACCACGCGCAACCGCAAGAAGGCCGACCGGCTCTCCTTCGCCTATGACGATCTCGAGGCACGCATCGAGGAAATCAGCGGCAAAGAGGAAATGGCGGCCGTGCGGCCGGACCTCAACGGGCAACAGATCATGGAGATCCTCCAGATCAAGCCCGGCCCCGTGGTGGGTCGCGCGTACAATTTCCTGCTGGAACGCCGTTTGGACAACGGCCCGATCGACGAAGACGAGGCAATTGCCGCGCTTCGCCAGTGGTGGGAACTGCAGCCGGAGTCAACCGAGCAATAGTCCGGGGAGTCCCTGGCAAAACCTTGCCCCGGCGTGTCGCACACAACACGCCGGGGCGAGGTTTCTCTTTTTAAAGTTTTCGCAAAATGAGTGGCGTAACCCGCGGGCAGTGTGTATCGTGGAACCTGTGATTGAGAAGTCTCAATGAGACATCGAGATCCACCAGACAATATTGGCGCCAGAACCCCTGGCATGTTCTTCCAGAAAAGGAGGTGGGAATGATGATTACTTCAAAGAATTTCGGCGGCTTCTATGTGCCCCGTCATGGCTTCGGCGGCTTTACCGCTCGAACCACTTCCCCCGCCTCCGGAACGGCGCCCTGCTAGCACTTCCCTAGCTTTTCAAAGTTCCCGAGGCTGATGAGTCATTTATCGACCAAATCCTTGAGGAACTTTCATCATGTCTACCCAGATCTCATCGATCTCCACTCAGGCTGCTCGCTCCGCTGAACTGATCTTCACCGGGCCGGAAACGCTGCATGCCCGCACCACGCGGCCCACGGAACAGGCCACCTTCCGCTCCTCCAACACCGTTGAGGGGAGGTAATCACCGTGAGTGCAAAAGACCGCAAGTCAAAGAACAAGTCTTGGCTTCAGACGCAGTTCAACCCCGATGCACGGGACCGCGAACTACGTCACCACCTTCCGATGGACATGATCTTCCGCGTGCGGTGAGTGAATTAGGATCAGGAATCCACAACGCCTGATTCGGAATTCAAGTCACTCACCCACCCAGGAGCATGACCCATGAACAAGATCGAAACCCACAGTGCAAAGCCCGCCGGCTTCACCGGCGGGCTTTGCCGCTTAAAACCGCTCCTCGACCTCTAGCCCTGGAGCACCGGCGGATGCTTAGCCAACCTGGGCACGCCAATGGCGGAGGAATGCCAGCCCTGCATGGTCGTGGATGACTTCCTGGCCTAGCCCCAGGTCCCTCGCGGTGAGCACCGGGTAGGGCTTCCCGGCCGGAATGCCGTCGCCAGGGCGCACGTCGACGTGGCTGACTCGGTGGCCGTGTTCCGCCAGCCAATCAGCCATGGCGTAGTCGGTCCGCGAATCGCCGACCGTGAACCATTCTGCGGGGACGATTCCGTCAGCCGCCAACAGCTCCAGTGTGCGCCTGGCACCGAGGTCCTTGCCCAGCTCCACCGATTCAATGTCGGTGGAGATGATGGTTGGATCCACGCGGTACGAGATTTCCTCATTCGCGTCCGGATGGCTAACCTCCAGGCGTTCAACGCCCATGCCCCCGCGGACCATCGCGTCCATGGCGGCAGAGTCGAAGTGCTCTTGGGCGCTCCGGTAGTCGCGGTTCTCCGCATCGATGTTCTGTTCCACCGAAACCATGGCTCGTTTGGTCTCGTCGAAGAACATGTGTTCATCGAAAGCGGAGGCCACCAGCTCTCGAATCTCATCGGAGTAGTGCCCGGGGACCGCGAGCTCGTGATCCACGTGTACTTCTCCGGCGCCGGTTGCGTCGAAGGTGAACCACGTCGCCCCCTTTTCGCAGATGGCGTGGATCTTCAGGTTCCCGGGCATGCCCGCTGCGATCATGGGACCCATCACCTGGCGCTTGATGAACTCGTCGGAACGCCCGGTGTTGAAGACAACGGGGATTCCCGAGACGGCAAGTTCCAGCAGCAGGGAGATGATCTCCGGGGCAACATCGCGCGTCACTGGGGACGCGATGGGGCCGTCGACATCGAGAAGCAAGGCAAATGGGGGAGTTGTGGGCATGACGTCCATTCTCCCATTGCGCGGTGGAGCAACGGAACCGCTGGCCCACCGCGCCGGAAGGCCACGGGTCGACTCCCAAAAATAGTTATCCACAGATTCGATGGCACCAGTCAAACAAGCGATGGAAATTTCTAGGATGGGGGCATGATCAAGGGAAAACGGAAATATGCCGTTGCAGTGGGGTTGTGTTGCGTTGGGCTGATGATTGGTTCCTGCACCCAGGGACCGGACCCGGCCCGTGGAGGCGTTTCGGACAAGGGAGCCGTAGCGCCCGAGGCCGATGCCGCGGCGGATCTGGCCAAGAGTCGCACCCAGATGGTCGAGCCTGCCTGGAGCGTGAAGATGAAGGTGCTGGACCGCCCCCAGGTCGTCAAGGGTGTGGTGGTGGTGCTCTCCGAAGGCGCAAAGGGCCTCGAGCTGACGGGGTTGAAGGAAGCGACCGGCAAGAAACTCTGGGCTGTGCCGGTGCACCCGGGTTGGGTCCCCAGCGGCGTCAACATGGGAGTGAACCTGAGCAAGACGGCCAAGGGGAAGAACGTGGCGCTGTTCCTGCAGAAGTCGAAACCCCGCGACGGCTGGACTGGCGACGTCTGGACCATGCCGGTTGCCGTGAACATCACGTCCGGCAAGGTCGTCTACAAGGGGCCGGCGCAGGTGATCACATCCCGCCCGCAAACATGTCCGGATGGCAAGGACATGTGTTACCTCTCGATCAATCCGTACATCGATGACAAGCAGAGGATGCGGGTCGATCTGGATCGCGGAACCCAGCGCACCCTCACGCCGCGGCACAAACTGGGGGATTCCATCTTCCCGATCAGCGGCGGGGAGCTCTATGGGCACTACAGCGGCAACAAGAGCAATCTCCTGCGCCTCAAGGGCAATGACAAACTGTGGGGACTGTCGTTGGCCAAGGCCATGGGGTCGACCTACACCCCGGGCGAAGGATGGAACATTGACTACTCGGAGAAACTCGGGATCTACTCGGGATGGATCGGCCACGAATCCAAGGAGACCAAGGGCAGCAAGGGAAAAGTGATTGCCCGGGATTCGGATTTCAGCCAGGAAATGATGATTGGGCTTGACGCCAAGACAGGAAAAACCCTGTGGAAGGCCAAGGGGGCCAGCACCTTCTGCCTGCCGCCCATGGGCAGGCGGAACACGGTGCTGGAGGATGGAAAATCCTATCCGGTGAGGTGCGTATTCGATTCGGGAACACTGGAAGAAGCCGAGGGCACCAAAAGCAAAATCAAGAACGGGAAACTCCACCTCGAAGGGTTTGACCCGAAGACCGGGAAAGTCATCTGGAAGACCAAAAATTACACGGTCGCCACCGACATAGACGTCGCCCATGTGCCCGACGATGGAGGAGCAAGCCTGTTTCTGGCCAAGGAAAAGAAGCCGACGGTGCTTGACACCCGGACCGGTGAAACCAGGAACATCACGGCGGAAGAGCGCTTCCTCTGCACCAAGGGGGTCCAATACGCGAAGCCCCAGGAAGGAACGGGTGGGACGATTCTCTTCCCCTGCACCGCGGATGGCAAGGAAGCCAAGGGCGTCAGCGCCGGAGCCCTTCAAGCCCAGGACGGTGAGGGCAGCCGTGTGGTTCTGGGGTTTGCCGGGTCGGTTGTTGCCTTCCCCTCGGAACCATAGGTCAAGACCTGCTGGGATCTCGGCGGCCGGGCATTCCCGACGTTCCGAGGCGGCGGTGATAGCTTGAGGGTGTATCGAGGAAAACCAAAGCCTTGGTCTTCCTCAATCCCCCCGCCACCGGGAATCCAGATAGGGGACACACGATGACAGCGATGCCAGAGACCGACATGAGTGATCTAGCGATTGCCTCGCGGGCCGTGCTCAAGCCAATTTCCGAGATTGCCGAATCGGCGGGGATCCCCGAGGATGCGCTTGAGGCCTATGGCCGATACAAGGCCAAGATCGACCCCGCACGCTTGACAGCCCGCGGCGTGAAGCCCGGAAAAGTGGTCTTGGTCAGCGGCATCTCCCCAACGCCTGCCGGGGAAGGGAAATCCACCGTCACCGTGGGTCTGGGGGATGCGCTGGCCGCCACTGGAACCAAGACGATGATTGCCCTGCGCGAACCGTCCCTGGGGCCGATCTTTGGAATGAAGGGCGGAGCCACCGGAGGCGGTTATTCGCAGGTCCTTCCCATGGATGAAATCAACATGCATTTCACCGGGGATTTCCATGCCATCACCAGCGCAAACAACCTGTTGATGGCACTCATCGACAACCACCTGCACCAAGGCAACGCATTGGGCATCGACCCGCGTCGAATCACGTTCAAGCGTGTCATGGACATGAACGACCGGGCCTTGCGCAATATCGTGATCGGGCTGGGAGGCCCGACCGAAGGCATTCCTCGTGAAACGGGGTTTGAAATCACCGTCGCCTCGGAAGTCATGGCGGTCTTCTGCCTGGCAACGGGTCTCGATGACCTGCGTACCCGCCTGGGTCGGATGACGATCGGGTACACCTACGACGGGACCCCGGTCACCGTCGCTGATCTCGGGGCGGCCGGCGCCATGACAATGCTGCTCAAGGACGCCATCAAGCCCAACCTGGTCCAGACCATGGCCGGAACGCCGGCATTCATCCACGGCGGACCGTTCGCCAACATCGCCCACGGCTGTAACTCGGCCATCGCCACCAACACTGCCCGTTCCCTGGCCGACATCGTGGTCACCGAGGCGGGCTTCGGGGCGGACTTGGGCGCCGAGAAATTCATGGACATCAAGGCCCGCTATGCCGGATGCGAACCCGATGCCGTGGTCCTGGTGACCACCATTCGCGCCTTGAAGATGCACGGCGGAGTGCCCAAGGACGCGTTGAAGAAAGAGAACGTCGAGGCAGTCCGCAGCGGCATGGCCAATCTCGTCCGACATGTCACGAACGTCAAGAAATTCGGGGTCCAGCCGGTCATCGGCATCAACCGGTTCACGATGGACACCGAGGACGAGATCGCGATCGTCACCGAGTGGGCAGCCGCGAACGGCATTGAATGCGCCGTGGCGGATGTCTGGGGACAGGGCGGAGCCGGCGCCGAAGAGCTGGCAGCCGCGGTGTTGCGGGCCATCGAGGCACCGGGCAATTTTGCCCCGCTCTACGAACTGGACCGGCCTGTCGAGGAAAAGATCCTGACCGTGGTGCGTGAGATCTACGGAGGCGACGAAGTCGAGTACTCCGCGGCCGCCCAGCGGATGCTCCGGCAAATCCACGAAAACGGCTGGGACAATCTCCCGGTGTGCATGGCCAAGACCCAATACTCGTTCTCCGACGATCCGACGCTGCTGGGTGCCCCCGAGGGCTTCACGCTACATGTGCGCGACCTCATCCCGAAGACCGGCGCCGGGTTCATCGTGGCGATCACCGGAGCCATCATGACCATGCCGGGCCTGCCCAAGGTTCCGGCGTCCCTGCGCATGGACGTTGATGAAAACGGGCAGGCCGTCGGTTTGTCATAGGCCCCAGGTCCCGGGACGCGGCAACGCGGGCCGGAATCCGAACGGAAATTCCCGATACGAGGTTAAACGGCGAAGCCACCACGAATGCACGTGGTGGCTTCGCCGAATCGCCGAGGCGCCGGTGCGGCTGTTCCTTAGCGCTCGATGTCGCCGCGGATGAAGGCCTCGACCTTTTCCTTGGCAATGTCGTCGTTGTACTGCTCCGGCGGGGACTTCATGAAGTACGAGGAAGCCGAGAGGATCGGTCCGCCGATGCCGCGATCCAGGGCGATCTTGGCGGCGCGCACGGCGTCGATGATGACACCTGCGGAGTTCGGGGAGTCCCACACCTCAAGCTTGTACTCCAGCGACACCGGGGCATCGCCGAAGTTGCGGCCCTCGAGGCGCACGAAGGCCCACTTGCGGTCATCAAGCCAGGCAACGTAGTCCGACGGGCCGATGTGCACGTCGTCGGCGCTCAGCTCGGCCGAGGTGTTGGAGGTGACGGCCTGGGTCTTGGAGATCTTCTTGGATTCCAGGCGGTCGCGCTCGAGCATGTTCTTGAAGTCCATGTTGCCGCCGACGTTGAGCTGGTAGGTGCGGTCCAGCGTCACGCCGCGGTCTTCGAAGAGCTTGGCCATCACGCGGTGCGTGATGGTGGCGCCGATCTGGGACTTGATATCGTCGCCAACGATCGGGACGCCCGCGGCGGTGAACTTGTCGGCCCACTCCTTGGTTCCGGCAATGAAGACCGGCAGGGCGTTGACGAAGGCCACGCCGGCGTCGATGCATGCCTGTGCGTAGAACTTGGCGGCGGCATCCGAGCCGACCGGCAGGTAGCAGACCAGGACGTCGACCTGTGCGGCCTTGAGCACTGCCACCATGTCGACGGGCTCGGCGGAGGACTCGGTGATCGTCTCGCGGTAGTACTTGCCCAGGCCATCGAGGGTGTGGCCGCGCTGCACCGTGATGCCCGTGGTCGGGACGTCGGCGATCTTGATGGTGTTGTTTTCGGAGGCGTGGATGGCGTCGGCCAGGTCCAGTCCGACCTTCTTCTCGTCCACGTCGAAAGCCGCTACGAATTGCACGTCATTGACGTGGTACTTGCCGAACTGGACGTGCATCAGGCCGGGAACAGTGGCCTGTGGGTCCGCATCACGGTAGTACTCGACACCTTGAACCAATGACGTGGCGCAGTTGCCTACGCCAACAATTGCAACCCGAATCGGATTTTCCGACACATTGTCTCCTCAAAATCAAAACTTCTGGGCAGGGGAAGGCCCACCGTCCAGCACATCTACAATGCTAAGTGAGAAATCGAGACGGTTATTCCCAACGGGCTTCTTCAGTGGTACAAGCGGGTGTGCGGATCAGGTCCGAGCGCCGCGTTCGCGCCGCCACCAGCGACGGATCCGCAGCAGCGCCTCGAGCGCCGGGCGCGGCAGGGAGGTACGCACCCGTTGCCGGAAGGCGACGTCCCTGACCATGGCCAGCTGCTCATCGGAGGTGGTCAGCGTCTGGTTCTGGGCGCGCTGGGCGTAGTGGGAAAGGGCCGAGACGAACTCCGGGCCGCGGCGGTGGAAGTAGTTTTCCCGCAGCCACGCGCGATTCGGGAAAGAAAAGTGCAAGGCCGCCGCGTCATCAAGGGTTCCCAGCAGCCCGGAACCGCGGAAGACCGAGTTGAGCATCTCGTCGTT
The DNA here is from genome assembly GCF_045798555.1 of Paeniglutamicibacter sp. MACA_103. Taxonomy (NCBI): domain Bacteria; kingdom Bacillati; phylum Actinomycetota; class Actinomycetes; order Micrococcales; family Micrococcaceae; genus Paeniglutamicibacter; species Paeniglutamicibacter sp. MACA_103. The sequence goes on from NZ_JBIXLN010000004.1 coordinate 70,187, forward strand.
GAGCCCGAAATCGGTCAGCACCAGCACCGGCAGGCCGCGGTCGACCGCTTCCAGGGCCGCGGTGGAGGAGACGGTGAGCAGGGCGGAACCGGGAACCAGCACCCGGTCCATGGCGCCGGTCACGAACTCCACATGCCCGGACCCGACCTTTCCGGCGGCCACCAGGTCGTCCCACAGGGTGTCAAAGGGGTGCGCCTCGGCGTGGGTCTGCGGTTCCCCTGCCCGCGCCCTGAGCTTGACGAGTACGCGCACCGCCGGATTCAGCCGGGCCACCTTCTCCAGCGCCAGCAGGATCTCTTCGCGCTCCGCGCGCTGGACGGGGACCTTGGCCTGGGAGGCGAACACCACGGTGTCGATGGGCGCGGACACCGGCTGCGGGAATCCGGCGGTCTTCAGGAAGGGGAGCTTCGAGACCAGGATGTCGGGGCAGTGCCCGGTTTCCAGTTCGGCCAGGTGCGAGAACTCGCGGGCCTCGGCATGGGAATGCACGATGAAGGCGTCCGCGCTGCGCCGGTAGGCCCAACCCTTGGCGGTGGCGGGGTACGCGACGCCGGGCAACGCGGAGATGAGTGCCGCGGGGCGCGGCGCATTGGCCTTGGAACGCAGGAGCTTGGTGAAAAGCTCGCTGACAACCGGTCCGGTGGCGGCGGCAAAGATGATGTGTTCCTCCAGCGAGTCGTAGTTCAGCGCGGCGCGCGGAACTACGGGGATGTCCTCGGCCTCGAAACAGGTGCCCGCGGTGGCGGCGGCAATCTGCTCGGCGGTGGGGGCGATGGGTGTGCGCACCAGCACCACGCGGCGATCCCACTCCGGTCCGAGGGCCGAAAGCGTGGTGCAGGCCAGCTTCAGGTACGAGTCCGAGTCGGCCACCGCCACGATGCTGGGCCTGAATGAAAGGGTGTTCATGAGGTCAATAGCTCCAGGGACGAGGACAAGTGGGAACGAAGTTCTGGGGAAGCGGCCGGCTTCCACCAGTCGGAGGGGATGCGCTGGCCGATGATCCGCACCCCGGACTCGCCCAGCAGCAGCCGCAGGGAGGGCAGCGCGGTGGACGGCAACGCACGCACGACCTGGCCGCGGCGCAGGGAGCGCAGGCGCATCTCAATGGGGATGGTGTGCTCGCGGACAACGATCCGCTCATGCTCCGCGAGCCGGGCGAGGAACTTTTCGGACTCGCGGCGGTGCGGGAAGTAGGCGACGGGCTCGTCGAGCGTCAGCGAATCCAGCCACCGGAAGTACGGCTCCTGGTGGATGAGTCCGTCCACGGCCATGGCCGAGCCGACCACCACGGTGGGCTCGTTGATGCGTTCGGTCATCGGCTGGGTGTTCAGCCATTCGAAGCGGTGCGCCTCCAGGTGCCCGCCCAGTGCCAGGAACCGCTGCGCGATCCCCGGATCCACCGGGAGGGCCGTGAAGACCAGCAGGCGGCCGGCCCGGGCCAGGGCGCGCAGGCGGTACCACGTGGCGATGCCCAGGGCCCGGCGCGCCGGGTTCGGGCGGGAGCGCGGGCGCACCAGGGAGGTCGGCTCGGTGGAGACCAGCGCCTTGATGAGCCCCAGGGTGGCCAGCCCGTCGTCGATGATCACGACTTCCTCCACGGCGATGTGCCCCAGCAGGGCGCGCTGGACTCGTCCCGAATACGCATCCCCGGTCACCCAGCGCCGGGCGCCGGCGGAACCCGGCGCGGGCGGGGACGCGCCGGCCGGCGCGAACTGCACGCCCGCCGGCGCCTGGGCAACGAGCGTGGCCAGGGTGGCGTCAAGCGTGGTCGTGCCCCCGCGCGGGTGGATCCGGCTGGTGGTTCCCAGCAGCCCGGCCCCGTGCGCCTCGATGGCGGAGAGCAGCTGCAGCGGGGACTCCACCCACACCTCGGCATGGCCGAAGCGGGGACGCGCGAGGGTTGATTCAGCGGGATACACGGGAAGAAGTCTCATGCAGCTTTCGTGCCAATTTCTCGAGCGACCGGGAGCCGGCCCGCAGGGCACGGCGCTTGATGCTCCGTCCCCAGGCGCGGCGGCGGTTCGCCCGCGTCGGATGGGCCCAGGTCGGGGGCAGGTCAAGGGCGGCCAGGCGGCGACGCTTGAAGTGCGCGGCAAATCGCGAGTAGTCCACGGCCAGGAACGCCGCGGCCTCCTCGCGCAGTCCGGGCAGGTTCTGGTACTGCATGCAATAGGCGACTGCGCGCAGCAGCGGCGTCAGTTCGTCGTTCGGCCCCGCTTCCGCGGGCGTTGGGAGCTTCTGGACGAGCAGGGCATCGACGATCGAGACGGGGATGCGGTTGGAGTTCTGGTAGGGGCTCAGTTCCTGCAGCAGCTCCCCGGTGCCCACGGCGATGACGGGGGTGCCGAGCATGTACCTGGCGCTGATCAATGCCGTGGAGAAGCAGGAGATGACCACCAGCGGCTTCATGAGCGTGATGACGGTTTCGGCCAGCAGGTCGGTCTGAAGGATCCGGAACCCCAGGCCCAGGGATTCTGCGCGGGCACGCAGCTGCAGTGCGGCCGTGGGCCCCGAACTCGGGTGCGGCTTGAAGACCACTTCCGATGCCCCGGCATCTTGGGCGGCCAGCAGCATGCCGTGGTGCAGCTCGAGTTCCGCGGCCGCGTCGAGGATGCCCAGCGAGCCCAGGTACTGGCCCACCACCAGGGCGGCACCGGAGGGCAGGTCGAGCTCGGCCGGATCCACGTCCGCTGCCAGTTCGGCAAAGACGGCGGCCAGCGACTCGAGCCGAAGGACCTTGCGTTGCACCGGGGCCTCGAGCAGCAGCATGGGCTCGAGCCCCGGGACAAGGTCGATGTGGATGGTCTCACGCAGGCGCTGGAGCATCTGCATCGACTGCTTGTTGCGTGTGGGACCGTAGGACATCAGTCCGTCCGAATGCACCGAGATCGGTGCGTCGAAGAAGATCCGCGCCAGTGCCTGGGCCGGGTTGACCTGGATGGATTCGAGCACCAGGGACACCCGCTCCTCGCCAAGGCCCCAGCGGTGGCGCAACAACTTCTCGAAGAGCGGCAGCTCCTCGTTCCGGGGGTTGAATTGCCCGGGGCGACGCGGCCACAGCAGTTCGCCCAGGTCCACCACGTCGTCGAAGCGCGCGGCCAGGGCATCGAATCCCGGGTTCTCGCGCAGCGGGGTGGTGATTTCGGGCATCTGGCTGCCGTTGACCAGCACCAGGACGCGGCGCTCGGCGTCCGGGAGCAGGCCCGCATCCACCATCGCCGCCAGCGAGACGACCTGGAAGTAGGCGGAGGCCTGGATAAGTTGGATCATTTGCTTTCCCCCTTGGCCGCGGCGGATGGCCGCAGGCCGGTCAATGTCTTGCGGCGCTTCGCGTCGAGTTCGGCCAACCCGTCATCCAACAGCGGCGCGGGCATCGCTGCGAGCCGCTCCGCGATGCCCGCGCGCAGGGCCTGGCGCAGGGCGGGAGGGAACTGGTCCGAGCGGCCCAGGTGGTGGCAGGAGATGGCAAGGAACTGGCGCAGTGCCTTGGGTCCGTGGGCCTCGTGCGCCGGGTCGCTCAGCACCATGTCCAGGATCCCGGCGAAGGCGCGAAGGAAATCCAGCTGGCGGTCGTCGAAGACCTGGGTGAGGGAGGCGGGAAGACCGCGGCGGTAGAAAACCCCGTGGGCGTTGAGTACCGCGTAGCTTTTTGCGTTGAGGGCGAGCTCCCAGAACCAGGGCCGGTCCTCACAGGTGCGCAGCTCCTCGTTGAAGCGCGGCGCGGCGGACTCCAGCACCTCGGCGCGGTACATGCCCGCCCAGACCAGGGGGTAGTCGATCATGGTCGCGGTGTGGATGGGGGAGATGTCGTCGGCCGGATCCAACACGACGTTTCGGTTCGCCTGCGGCGCGCGGTACAGCGTCCGGTTTCCGCCGGTGACGCGGACGTGGTCGCAGCGCACGTAGTCCACGTCCAGTGCCTCAAGCCCCTCGGCCAGCTGCGCGAGGTGGTTGGGGGCAAACCAGTCGTCGGGATCCAGGAACACCACGTATTCGCCGCTGGCGTGCTCCAGCCCGGTGTTGCGGGCGGCGGACACCCCGCGGTTGGTCGGGTGCGTGATGATCTTCAGGCCCGGGATCCGTGCGCCGAACTCCGCGGTGATCGCCGCGGTGGCATCGGTGGATCCGTCATCGACCACCAGGACTTCCAGTTCCCGTCCCTTCAGTCGTTGACGGGCCAGGGACGCCAGGGTGTCGCCAATGAAATCCTGCTGGTTCATCGCGGGGATGATGACGCTGATGCGCCCGGGGATGCGGGACGTGGCGGGAGGAAGCTCGGTGGTGGAAGGCATGGGGATCTCGGGGTGGTCCTTAAGTCTGGGGAAGCCGGTCGGCGGCGTTTTGGCCGCCTCATGCCGTTGGGGTGCCCGCCGGAAGGCGGACACCCCAACGGTCCTGAAACTATGCGAGGAATGCTACAGCTTAGGCATCAACGCGGCGCAGGCGGGACAGCGGTGCCAGCTCGCCCGGGAAGACCTTCTTGACGCCGTCGCCCATGGCCTGCTCCAGGATGCGGATGTCGCGGATCAGTGCCTCGAAGCCCTTCGGCTCCAGCGAGGAGGCCTGGTCCGAGCCCCACATGGTGCGGTCCAGGGTGATGTGGCGCTCGACGGTGACAGCGCCCAGGGCGACGGCAGCCAGCGAGATCTGCAGGCCGCGCTCGTGGCCCGAGTAGCCGACCGGAACCTGGTAGCGCTCCTGCAGCGTGGTGATCATGCGCAGGTTGGCCTCCTCGGGAGGCAGCGGGTAGGTGGAGGTTGCGTGCATCATGACGAGCTTGTCGGTGCCGAGGGTCTCCACGGCCTTGTCGATCTGCTCGATGGTGGACATGCCGGTGGAGAGGATGATCGGCTTGCCGGTCTCGGCCAGTGCCTTGAGCAGCTCGATGTCGGTGACCGAGGCCGAGGCGACCTTGTGGGTCACCGCGCCCTGCTCTTCCATGAACTCGACCGAGGGAACGTCCCACGGGGAGGCGAAGGCGTGCAGGCCCTGCGCGGCGGCGTAGCGGATCAGTTCCTTGTACTGCGCGGCATCGAACTCGACGCGGTAGCGGTAGTCCAGGTAGGTCATGTCGCCCCACGGGGTGGAGCGGATCTTGTCGCGCATGTCCATCGGGGTGGAGATGTCCGGGGTGCGCTTCTGGAACTTCACGGCGTTGGCGCCGGCCTTGGCGGAGACATCGATGAGCTGCTTGGCGATCTCCATGTCGCCGTTGTGGTTGATGCCGATCTCGCCGATGACGTAGACCTGCTGGCCGGCTCCCAGGAGCTGCTCGCCGATGGCGACGGGTGCGGTTTCGGTGGTGGTGATAGTCATGGGGGACTTGCCTTTCATCGTTTGCCGGACCGTTCGGGTTGGTTATGTGAGGGTCGCGGCGAGGATTGGTGGAAAACTATGGGGCCTAGTGGACCAGGGATGGTTCCAAGGGGCCGGATGCCGGGGCGGAGGCCGCCACGGTGTTTTGGATGGTGATGCCGGCCAGGATGAGGTCGGCCGCCTCGCGCACCGCACCGAGGCCGCCGGGCCGCGAGAGGCGGTGGCGGGCCGCCGGGTGGACGGATTCGCGTGCGTCCGCCACGGTCATCGGCCAGCCGACCTGGCTCATGGCGTCCAGGTCATTCACGTCGTTGCCCAGGTAGGCGACCCGTGCCGGATCCAGGCCGCGCTCGGCCATCCATTGGTTTAGGACTGTCGCCTTGTCGTTCACGGACTGGGCGACTTCCACGCCGAGCTTGGTGGCCCGGGCGGTGACTACGGGGTTGGTTTCCGTGGACAGGATCAGTAGCTGGATCCCGGCCTCCTTCAGCAGCGAGATGCCCATTCCGTCGGAGCGGGAGACCCGCACCGCTTCGCTGCCGTCCTGGTTGAGGTAGGCGGTGTCCGCGGTGTGCACTCCGTCGAAGTCGGTGACCAGCGCATCCACGTCGATCCCCGTCACGGGCCCGGTGTGCGACAGGCGCCATGCGGCCAACTCCAGGTCGGCCTCGGTGTCGATGTCGATGCCGTGCTCCTCCGGCACCTGGGCCAGGGCCAGGGAGCCGAAGAAACGGTGTTCTGCCTCGAGAAATCCGGCGGTGTCCATGACATAGAACGCCCCGGTTTCGCGGAACCGCGGTTCGCGGTCCTGTCGGCGCGGACGCCTGGCGGCGTCGTGTCCGCTGGCGTGGGCGGCGCCCGTTTCATCGCAGCTCCAGTGGAACCCGTGGTCGGGAACCGCGGCAAAGCTGACATCCGCCGCTCCGCTGGCGACCGTGTTGATGGCCGCCTGCAGGTCGTCCGGGTCGATGACCGGCGAGGTGCATTGGATGAAGATGGTGATTTGGGGGAGTACGTCCAGCGTGCCCAGGGCGTGCAACAACACCGATTCGCTGCTTGCTGTGTCACCGGCGATCTCTGCCGGGCGGTCGATGACTGTTGCGCCGTGCTTAAGCGCTTCCGCCTTGATGTCCGGGTGGTCCGTGCTGACCACGACGTCGAGAACTGACGGCGTGGCAAACGCGGATTCAATGGCCCGTGCCAACAAGGTTTGGCCGCCGATCCTGCGCAGGTTTTTTAGCGGGATTCCCTTCGATCCCCCGCGGGCCGGGATGATGGCCAAGGTCTTCGCTTCACTGTTCGTCCTCACAACCAAAGACGCTATCGACGCAAGTCAACGAACCGACCGCATTTAGGTTAACGGGAGGCGACAACTTGGGAACCAGTCGAAGATATTGCAAATAATCCCTTGTCAGTACACTGTTTCCATGGATGAGATTAAGGATTGCCTGTCGCTCAGGAGCCTCCTTGCCGCCGACGCGCCGTCCATCGCGGGCTGGGCGCGGGATCCGGAGTTCTGTCGCGAGGCGGGATGGTCGGTGGACCTGGGGCACCGGGCGCACCTCGAATTCCAGGAGCGGATCATCTCATCGCCGCCACCCGAGCTTGTGCGCTTGGGTGCCGTCGTTGCTGGCGTCCTGGTTGGCTATGTGGATATGCACGGCAGTGAACCGGGTACGCGCGAGTTGGGTTTCCTGATCGGGGAGAGAAGCCGCTGGGGCCGTGGTCTTGGCCGTCAGGCAGCGGCCGCCGGCCTGGACTACGGTTTCGGGGAAATGGGGCTGGAGGTGATCTGGGCCGAGGTTCTGGAGCGCAACGCACGCTCGATGAGCATCCTGCGGGGTTTGGATTTCACCGAGACCGGCACGGGAGGGGAAGGTGAGTTCATGGGAGAGCCCAGCGTCTACCGCCGATTCGCGCTGGATGCCGCGGACTGGGCCTCGCACGACGGGCGATGAATTCCCTACCTATGATGGAAGGGCCGATCCATCCACAAAAGCAGGGAACAAAGTGAGTGAAGAACCGCTGGCCGATCCGCTGGCGTTAGAGAACCAGGTTTGCTTTGCGCTGTCCTTGGCATCCCGCAGCGTGGTCGCGGCCTACCGGCCGGTCCTTGAGCCACTGGGGCTGACCCATCCGCAATACCTGGTCATGCTGGCCCTCTGGGAGCATGAACCTCTCTCCATCAAGGAATTGAGCAACCTGCTCCAGTTGGATCCCGGCACGCTTTCTCCCTTGGTCAAGCGGATTGAGGCACTTGGTTATGTGCAGCGTAGCCGCAGCGCAGCCGATGAGCGGACTCTCGAAATAGTCCTGACCGAAAAGGGCAGGGATGCCCGCGAACTTGCCCTGGAGGTGCCCAAGGAAATGATGCGGCGTCTCGACATGGACGGCGAAGAACTCGTCGCTCTCCACAAGACCATGCAGAAGGTTATCGGGGCCGCCTCGAGGGCTTCCCGCTAAGGGTTTTGATATTCATCCGTAGCTACCGCCACAAGAATAATTGGTGCACCAATTATTCACTTACAATTGGACTTGAGAGAGCTGGAAGCCCGAGGAGACTCCACCCGCAGCCACGGGTGGTTTTCCCACAGAAAGAGACCGGTAACCCATGAGTGACAAAAGATTGCCCATCGTCGAGGACACCACGGGACTGAGCCGCACCTACCGCGCCCTGTGGCGCTTGCAGTTTCTGGGATATTCCGTTTTTGGGCCCGCGGACCAGCTGCCGCACCGTGATCCGCGAGAACGCCTGAAGCGGGATCGTGCCCGGAAGGTGCTGAACGCCCACGAAGCGGCAGGGACCCAGGCTCCCGATGAGGTCATCGCGACAGCGCAACGCTGATCCAGCACATCTCGACTGATACAAAGTCGCCATAAAGGGCAATCTCCCCCTACCGGGACATTGCCCTTTGTTGTTCCTGGTGGGCTCCTCCGGCTGGTTTTGCCCTGGTGGGACCGCCTTGCGTACCCGCAAGCCGTGTGTTTTCCCCTGTCCGGGGCGCACGTTTTTGTGGCCGGCGTTGAGGAAACGCACGAACGATCAAGGTTTCGGCAAGATCGGCAACAGGGTCGCTTGAGCCGATTGCGGAAAGCTTGGCGGAAGCCTGCGGAAAAACCGATCTCCATCTTGTGTTTCGACGTGCACAGTTGACCTTGCACCGGTCGCTGGGGCCGGCGCAAGACTTTTGAGGATCGACATCATGAACAAGATGGCCAAGGGAACTCTTGCAATCGGCCTCGGCGTGGCACTGCTGCTCGGAGGCGGCGGAACGCTCGCCGTTTGGAACGCCTCCGTGGACACGCCGGCAGGGACCATCGCATCGGGCGACCTTCAGCTGACTGCGGGCGCTGGAACCTGGACCAATGGCGCGGGCACGGCGATCCAGCTTGATTCCTACAAGGTCGTCCCGGGCGACGAGCTGCGCTTCACGCAACCCGTCACCGTGAAGCTGGACGGAGATCTGATGAGCGCTTCGCTCACCCTGACGAACAGCTTGGCCTCGGCCGCCTCCTACCTCCAGGTCGGCAGTGCCACCCTGAAGGATCCAAGCGGAAACATTGTCACCGCCCCCCTTAACGCCGGCTCGGACGGTGATTACACCGCCTCGGTCAGCGTGAAGTTCCTGGAATCCACCACCGGGACCGTGGGGACCAAGGCGAGTAACGCCCTGGGAAGCATCGGCTTCAAGCTGGAGCAGATCGCGCCCGGCACCCCTTCCCCATAAGAAGCGGGCAGCACGAGGAGCACCGAATGGGCACCAAAACCACGCTTGGGATGGTTGCGATCTTGGGGGTCGCAACCATCCTGGCGCTGTTCACGGTGCAGGGAACCCTGGCCATGTGGAACCAAACGGCCACCTCGAAATCCCAGGTCGTCACCGGCGCCGACTTCTCACTGACAGTCAAGGCCTCCGGTGCCACGGCCCAACAGCTCTCGGTTTCAGGGCAAACCGTGACGATTCCCGGTATCACCGGAATGCTCCCGGGAACGACTCGCACCACCGCCGTCACGCTCACCAATTCAAGCAACGCCGGAAGCGGGACCTTCCGCATCGGGGTGGTACCGGGCCGGCCAACAACAACCGGGGCGCTGGCGTCACATATCGCCACCGACCTCTACGGGGTCCAAGGCACGGATTGCACCGCGACCCGAGTTTCCACGGCGATGGAGCTGGGGCAGGACCAAAATGGAACCCTCTGCCTGAGCGTCTCACTGAGCGCCAACACCCCGGCAACCCTCGGGGGAGCGGAAGCCGGCATCGGTTTCAACCTCAACGCCACCCAGCTCCAGTAACCCTCCACGCGCCCCGCGCAGTTAGGAAAGGTCCCGATGTCCCGGCACACGGCAGAGGATTCATTTTCCCTCCGCATCATATTGCGCCGGGCCGGAACCGCATTGAGCTTCGTCAGTCTTGTGGCCGCGGCCCTGGCTGCACTGGTGCTCGTTGCGGTCCCGCTGCTCACCGGGTCGCAGACCTACTCGGTGCTGACCAACTCCATGAAGCCGAACTACGGGCCGGGAACGCTGTTGGTCATCAAGCCGACGCCATTCGAATCGCTGAAGGTCGGCGACGTGGTGACCTACCAGCTTGCTTCCGGCCGCCCGGAGGTCATTACCCACCGCATCGAATCCATCGCCGCGGACCAGGAGGGCCACCGGACACTGGTGACCCGGGGCGACAACAACGATGTCGCCGACGACGCTCCCGTCACCGAGGTGCAGGTGCGGGGGAAGCTGTTCTACGCGGTGCCCTCCGCCGGGTTCGCGGCAAATTGGCTGGGAAGCCACGACCGCGGACTGGCGGGCAACCTCGCGGCGGCCGGACTGATTGGATACGGCGCATTCACCATCATCCGGGGTCTGCGCGCGCGCAGGCGCGACGCGGCGGTCCGCGGCCCCGGGAGCGAAAACGACGGGCGGGTGTCGGCATGAGCGCGCGCGGCAACCTCCTCCGGACACGTCAGCTGCGCACCGCGGCCATTGTCTACGCGGTCATCGTGGTCCTGGGGCTCGGTGCCACCGGCGCACACGCGCTGTGGTCGCTGAACGGGTCGGTGGCCTCAAACGCCACCGCCGGTGCCTGGGCGCCGCGGGGAGTTGACGCCGCAACGGTGACCTGCAGCCGCAAGGACGGGCCGCTGCTGGGCGATTCATACTCCGACCTGACCCTGAACTGGGGCGCGGTCGACGCCACCGGATACACGGTGCAAGCCGTGCGGAACTCGGTCACGACCACAAAAACCACATCGAACACAACGGCAACCTTGCGCCTGGACGGCGCGGCCCTGTTGGGCACCTACGTGTATGCGGTGACAATCACGCCCACGGCCTCGGGGCTCAGCGGGCCGCCGGCGCGCGTCACGGCGGAGCTGTCCAAGGTCCTGCTCGTGACCAGCGTGAAGTGCACCCCGGCCGCGTAGCGGGCCGGGACGGCTACGCGCCGATGTAGGCGGCCAGGTGCTTGCCGGTCAGCGTGGAGCGGTCGGCGACCAGGTCCGCGGGCGTGCCCTCAAAGACGACGGAGCCGCCGTCGTGGCCGGCGCCCGGACCCAGGTCGATGATCCAGTCGGCGTGCGCCATGACCGCCTGGTGGTGCTCGATCACGATGACCGACTTGCCCGACTCCACCAACCGGTCCAGCAGGCCCAGCAGCTCCTGCACGTCCGCCAGGTGCAGGCCCGTGGTCGGCTCGTCCAGGATGTAGATGCCGCCCTTGTCGCCCATGTGGGTGGCCAGTTTCAGGCGCTGGCGCTCGCCTCCCGAAAGCGTGGTCAGCGGCTGGCCGACGGTCAGGTAGCCCAGGCCCACCTCGGAAAGCCGGGTGAGGATCTTGTGCGCCGCGGGCAGCTTCGCCTCGCCGACGGCGAAGAATTCCTCGGCCTGCGCCACCGACATCGCCAGCACCTCGGAGATGTCCTTGCCGCCCAGGTGGTAGTCGAGGACCAGAGAGTCGAAGCGCTTGCCCTCGCACTCCTCGCAGGTGCTGGAGACCCCGGCCATCATGCCCAGGTCGGTGTAGATGACCCCGGCGCCGTTACAGGTGGGGCAGGCGCCCTCCGAATTCGCGCTGAAAAGCGCCGGCTTCACGCCGTTGGCCTTCGCGAAGGCCTTGCGGATAGGTTCCAGCAGCCCGGTGTAGGTGGCGGGGTTGGACCGCCGCGAGCCCTTGATCGCACCCTGGTCCACCGTGATGACACCCTCGCGCCCGGCGACCGAGCCGGTGATGAGCGAGCTCTTGCCCGAGCCGGCGACGCCCGTGAGCACCGTGAGCACGCCCAGCGGGATGTCCACGTCCACGTTCTTGAGGTTGTTGGTGTTCGCCCCGCGCACCTCGAGCGCCGAGGTCCAGGTGCGCACCGTTTCCTTCAGCGCCGCCCGGTCATCCAGGTGGCGCCCGGTGATGGTGTCACTGGCGCGCAGGCCCGCCACGCTGCCCTCGTACATGAGCTGCCCGCCGGCGGACCCGGCCTTCGGGCCCAGGTCCACGACGTGGTCGGCGATGGCGATGGCCTCGGGCTTGTGCTCGACGACCAGCACGGTGTTGCCCTTGTCGCGCAGGGCCAGCAGCAGCTCGTTCATCTTGTCGATGTCGTGCGGGTGCAGCCCGATGGTCGGCTCGTCGAAGACGTAGGTGACGTCGGTGAGCGAGGAACCCAGGTGGCGGATCATCTTGGTGCGCTGCGCCTCGCCGCCCGAGAGCGTGCCGGAGGGACGTTCCAGCGAGAGGTAGCCCAGCCCGATGTCGACGAAGGAGTCCAGCGTGTCCCCGAGCGCGCCCAGCAGCGGTGCGACCGAGGGCTCGCGGAGCCCGCGCACCCAGCCGGCCAGGTCGCTGATCTGCATGGAGCAGGCATCGGCGATGGACTTCCCGTCGATCCTCGAGTTGCGGGCGTGCTCGGCCAGGCGCGTGCCGCCGCACTCGGGGCAGGCGGTGAAGGTGATGGCGCGCTCGACGAAGGCGCGGATGTGCGGCTGCATGGCCTCGACGTCCTTGGCCAGGAACGACTTCTGCATCTTGGGGATGATGCCCTCGTAGGTGAGGTTGATGCCCTCGACCTTGATCTTGGTCGGCTCCCGGTGGAGCAGGTCATGCATTTCGGCCTTGGTGAACTTGGACAGCTTCTTGTCCATGTCGAAGTAGCCGGACCCGGAGAAGATGCGCCCGTACCAGCCGTCCATCGAGTAGCCGGGAACCGTCAGTGCCCCCTCGGACAGCGACTTGGTCTCGTCGAACAGCGCCGTGAGGTCGAAGTCGTTGACCTTGCCGCGGCCCTCGCAGTTCGGGCACATCCCGCCGGTGATGGAGAAGGAACGCCGTTCCTTGACCTTCTTTCCGGCCTTCTCGATGGTCACGGCGCCGGCGCCGGAGACCGAGGGGACGTTGAAGGAGTAGGCCTGCGGGGAGCCGATGTGCGGCTGGGCGAGCCGGGAGTAGACGATGCGCAACATCGCGTTGGCGTCGGTGACGGTGCCGACGGTGGAGCGCGGGTTCGCGCCCAGGCGTTCCTGGTCCACCAGGATCGCGGTGGTCAGCCCCTCGAGGGTGTCGACCTCGGGGCGGGCCAGGGTGGGCATGAAGCCCTGCACGAACGCGGAATAGGTCTCGTTGATCATGCGCTGTGACTCGGCGGCGATGGTGCCGAAGACCAGCGAGGACTTGCCGGAGCCGGAAACGCCGGTGAACACCGTGAGGCGGCGCTTGGGGATCTCGACGCTGATGTCCTTGAGGTTGTTCACCCGGGCCCCGCGCACGCGGATCACCTCGTGGCTGTCGGCGGCGTGCACCGGTGCTGGCGTGGTTCTCGTGGTCTCGCTGGTCATTGCATCTCCCATTCGTGCCGGTTCCGCGTCCCCGGAACCCCCGGAGCCTACCTTAGTGCCCCGCGCCCGGGACGGCTTCTTGGAAACTGCCCGGAAATTCCGTGCCCGACGGGGCGTGGCATCCGCCCGAAGGCGGGGACAAGTACCCTTGTGGAGGCCATGCACGGGGCTAGGTTCGGTACATGTCCGGTTCCCCACACCACCGCGCAGCCGAACCCCGGTGCGGAAGGATTGGCGGGAACATGCTGCTGCGCCTGCTCCATAACCACCTAGCGCCGACATGCTGGTCCGAGGTGCTGGTGCAGAAGGCCATGGCCGCGCTGCGCAGTGACAGGACCAGCTTCGTGATCGCCCAGAGGCTCCCCGCGACCCGCGACGCCGATTGGATCCTGGTGATGGATGCCGGGCGGATCGCCGAACAGGGGAGTCACGCGGAATTGCTGGCGGCCGGCGGCGCCTACCCGGAGCTTTACAACGCGCAATTCGCGCTGCCCGTCGATGACGGGATTTAGGCGCCGGTCACGAGGACTCAGCCCCACTTATCGACTCAAATTCTCCAGAAATTCCTGCTGGTGGGCATGTGTCATGAACTATACAGAAGTAGCACATGACAGGTGGACCTTTTGTGATCCGACATCCGGATCCTGCCGGGAGCTGTTGTGGACAGCAATTTATGGAACTGATGATTCCAATCCAACGATTTTGCGTGAGTAGTCAGGGGCAAGATCTAGGACAGATATGACCGGACGCCACAATGCGGGCCGACGGGCATTGATTCCCGGTCGGCCCGCTGGTGATTCTCCCAGGGTGGCTTAGGTGTGGAGGCGCCCCTGCGTCAGCTGGTGGCCGCAGGAGATCCGGGCCCCGATCTGCCGCAACAGGTCGGCCGAGAGCTCCGGGTCGCGTGAACTGTCGCGCCGAGTCATTGACTCCAGCGAGTGGATCGCCTCGATGTGGTAGTCCGGGAGTGACTTCACATCCAGGGCGTTGTGCCCGACCACCGCAATGACCGGGACAGGCCAAGCGCGGCGGGCAACGACCACTGGCAGCTTCCCGGCAAGGGTCTGCGTATCGAGCTTCCCTTCGCCGGTGATGACCATGTCGCAACCGGCCAACGCCGTCTCGAACTTGAGCAGGTCCAGGAAGAAGTCGGCTCCGGAGACCATGCGTGCGCCCAGCAACATCGCGGCGAAACCCAGCCCGCCGGCGCTGCCGGCCCCCGCCGCCCGGGCACATTCAGCGGCAGGAAGCCCGGCTTCCTCCAGTCGCAGCACCAAGTGCGCCAGTCCTGCTTCGAGCAGTTGCACCTCGGTGGCGTTGGCTCCTTTTTGCGGCCCGTACACGGCCGCGGCCCCGTCGGGACCCAGCAGTGGGTTCTGCACGTCGTTGGCGGCGATGAGGTCGACTCCGTCGAGGGGAACCAACCCGGAGTCATCGATGTACGAAATATCCTTCAGGGTGCCCCCGGAGGGAACGAAGGCGCGGTTTGAGTCGTCGAAGAAGCGCATCCCCAGTGCAGAGAGCATTCCCGCCCCGCCGTCGGTGGTGGCGCTGCCGCCCAGGGCCAGGACCACCTGGCGGGGCCCGTGGCCCAGGGCGGCAGCGATCCCCTGTCCGAAGCCGTCGCTGCTGCTGGAAAGGGGTGCCAGCGTCCCGGGGACGAGCATCTGCAGGCCCGACGTGGTGGCCACCTCGATGACGGCGGCCGTGCCGTTGAAGGCCAAGATGGCGTTGGCCGGCGTCCCGTCTGGCCCGGAGACCTGCACCGTCAGGGGAGTGAAGCCGGCAGCCAGTGCGGCCTGGACGCTGCCGTCCCCGCCATCGGCCAGCGGCAGGAAACGGCATTCGACATTGCTGCCGCCGGGTCCGGACCCCAGTCCGGCCGCGAGTGCGCCGGCCGCCTCGGAGGCGTTGAGCGATCCCTTGAACTTGTCCAGGGCCAACAGGATCCTCATCGTGCTGCTGCCCCCACCAGTGTCTCTTTGGTGGTAGCCGCTCCGTGCGACGCAAGAGGTGCAATGGCATCCGCGGCCTCGGGGGCATCGGCCCCGGCGGAATCCAGTGGCGGGACATCCTCGCCGTTGAACACCCGGCGGACCCTCTCGATGTCCAGGGATTTGTCCCACCAGGCGATGAAGAGGGTGGCGACCGCGTTGCCGCAGAAGTTCACCAGGGCGCGGCACTCGGACATGAACTTGTCGATGCCGAAGATCAGCATGATGCCGGCCGCCGGGATGGTTCCCAGGGTGCTCAGGGTCGCGGTCAGGGCGATGAAACCGCCGCCGGCCACGCCGGCCGCTCCCTTGGAGGTCAGCAGCATGACCGCGAGCATGCCCAGTTGCTGGCCGATGGTCAGCTCCGTGTTGGTGGCCTGGGCGATATAAACCGCGGCGAGCGAGAGGTAGATCGCGGCGCCGTCGAGGTTGAAGCTGTATCCGGTGGGCACCACCAGGCCGACGGTCTCCTTCTTCACCCCGGCATGCTCGAGCTTCTTCATGAGCCCGGGCAGCGCCGGTTCGGCGGTCGAGGTGCCCAGGATGAGCAGGAGTTCTTCCTTGAAGTGCCTGAACATCTTGAAGATGTTCAGGCCCAGGAAGGCCATGATCCCGCCGAGGAACACGATGACGAAGACGATGGAGGTGCCGTAGAAGAGCAGGATCAGCCAGCCGAGGCTGGAGAGGGTTTCCACGCCGTACTTGCCGACGGCGAAGGCCATGGCGCCGAAGGCGCCCAGTGGTGCGGCCTTCATGATGAAGTTCAGGACCTTGAAGACGATGGCGGTCAGCCGCTGGACCATGTCCAGGATCGGGGCCCCGATCTTGCCCACGGCGTTCAGCGCGATGCCGAATACGACGGCCATGAAGATGATCTGCAGGATGTCGCCCTCGACAAACGGGGAGGCCATGGAGCCGGGAATGATGTGGGTGAGGAATTCCCACCACTGCTGGTTTTCGCCTTTTTCGATCAGCTCGGCCGCCTTGCCCGTGGTCTCGATCTGGCTCGCATCGGCGTTGACGCCGTCACCCAGGCGGAAGATGTTGATCGCGACCAGGCCCAGGAGCATGGCGCAGATGGTGCCGATCTGGAAGTAGCCCAGGGCCTTCAGCCCGGTGGCCCCGACCTTCTTCAAATCCGCGACGCTGGCGATGCCGCCGACAATCGTCAGGAAGACGATGGGGCCGATGAGCATCCGCATGGCCTCGACGAACGTCGTGCCGATCGGTTGCATGGCCTCGCCGGTTGACGGTGTGAGCCAGCCGACGAAGATGCCGGCGACGATGGCGATCAACACCCAGAAGTAAAGCTGCCGGTACCAGCGCTTGGGCGCGGGCCGATTCAGGGTGTCGCTGTGCGTGGTGTTGCCCATGATTCCTACCTCGTTGTTGGAATAAGTCGTGCTCCGGGACTCTCACACATGCTCGGAGGCGGGACTTGAAAAGTGGTTGGGGGTCCCGGAAGGTGCAAGCACTTCGGGGTGTGGATCTTTAGGGGACCGGGCGACTGGTGCCGCGCGGCCCCCGCGGGACGTCGTACGGGAACTAGACTGCGGCGAGCGTGTGGCTCAGTGCCTCGACGATTGCCTCGGTGACGACCTCGGTGCCGGAGGATCCGCCGATGTCGCGGGTGAGGTGGCCGGCGCCGGTCGCCGCCTCGATGGCGGCCTCGACGCGGCGTGCCTCTTCGTGGAGGCCGAAGTGGTCCAGCATCAGGGCGGCGCTGGCGATCGCGCCGATCGGGTTGCTGATGCCCTGCCCGGCGATGTCCGGTGCGGTGCCGTGGACCGGTTCGAACATTGACGGGAAGCGGCGCTCCGGGTTCAGGTTGGCGCTGGCGGCCAGTCCCAGGCTGCCGGCCAGCGCCGAGCCCAGGTCCGAGAGGATGTCGGCGTTGAGGTTCGAGGCCACGACGACCGAGAGGTCCTCCGGGTTCAAGACGAACTTTGCGCTCATGGCGTCGACCAGCACGCTCTCGGTGCGAACGTCCGGGTAATCCAGTGCCACGCGGTTGAATGTCTCGTCCCAGAGCACCATGCCGTATTGCTGGGCGTTGGACTTGGTGACCGAGGAAACCTTCTTCACGGTGCGGGTGCGGGCGAGGTCGAAGGCGAAGCGGATGATGCGCTCGCAGCCCTTCTCGGTGAACAACGCGGTCTGCAGGGCGATCTCGTTGCCCGGGCCGCGGCCGGACAGGTTCCGCCCGCCCAGGCCCGCGTATTCGCCTTCGCTGTTTTCGCGCACGACGATCCAGTCGAGCTCGGTGTCATCGGCCTTGCGCAGCGGGGAAGTGACGCCTGTCAGGAACTTGACCGGGCGGATGTTGGCCCACTGGTCGAAGTTCTGCGTGATGTTCAGGCGAAGGCCCCAGAGGCTGATGTGGTCCGGAACGTTTTCCCAGCCGACGGCGCCGAAGTAGATCGAATCGAAGCCCTTCAGGGTCTCCAGGCCCTTGGGGTCCATCATGACACCGTGCTCGGCGTAGTATTCGCAGCCCCAGGGGAATTCGGTCCAGTTGAAGGCGAACTTGCCGTTGGACTGTTCGGCGACGGTGTCCAGCACGCGGCGTCCGGCGGCGACAACTTCCTTGCCGACTCCGTCTGCCGGGATCGATGCGATCTTGAAAATCTGGGTCTCACTCATGGGACAACTCCTAATTGAAAGTGCTCCGCATCACATGCGGTGTTGGGTTCAATTAGATCGGGCGTCATCAGATACGTCCAAGACTGAAATTGCATACGCCAAATAGGTAGAACCTATCCAATGTGGTCGATGCGGGATGCCGCATAGTCCCGGGCCACACCCAGGAAGGCTTTTGCTGCGGGTGTCAGGTTGGCCTGCCGGCTCAGGATCGCCACATGCAGTTCCGAGACCGGCTCGATGTGCACCACACGCAGGCCGGACTGCCGTGCCAGCGGTGCCCAGGAAAGCGGCATGACCGAATGGCCCACACCCGCCAGCACCAGCGGGAGCACCGAGGTGCGGTGCGCGACTTCGACGACGATCTCCACCTTGATTCCGCTGGCCAGGACGTTGTCGACCAATGAGCGCATGAGAGAGCCTCGTTGGGAAACCACCACCCGGTGACCATCCAGGTCCTGCGGAGAAATGACGTCGCGGTCCCCGAAATCATCTGCCTGCGGGTTGACTATCAGCACCAATGGCTGGCGCTCCAGTTGAAGGACATCGACGTCGGGGACCCGGATCGGCCGGTCCGATCCCAGTATGCCGACCTCGCTGCTTCCGTTGCGCACAGAGGACACCACATCATCCACCGTGAAGGCCGCATCCGTGCTCACCGTGATCGAAGGATGCAACCGGGCGTAGGTGGCGATCATCGTGGTCAGCGGTTCCACTCCCGGGGACGGCATGGCAATCAGTTCGAGCCGACCGCTGCGCACACCCTTCACATCCGCCATGGCCGACTGCGCAGCCTCCAGGTCCCTGACCACCAACCGCGCCGGTCCCACCAACGCCTTGCCCGCCTCGCTGAGCACAGCCCGGCGGCCCACGCGGTGGAACAACGGCACCCCAGCTTCCTGTTCCAGGGTCTTGATCGCTTGCGACAACGATGGCTGGGCGATGAGAAGTTTTTCGGCGGCCCGGTTGAACCCCTGATGGTCAACCACCGCCAGGAAATACCTCAATTGCCTGACATCCATTGGTGCTCCCCCCGGCCAAGACCCGCATCTGGGTTGGGCGGGTCAATTCCAACCATTATGTTCCCTGCGCACAGGTGTCCGTCTTTCATGACGGCGCCCGTGACCAGCGATTCCACGGATATCCGGCTGTTAGGCTGGCCGCATGGTGGATCAGATGCATCCGTTCCCGAGAGTCGCCGTGGGCGATGCCGTCATCTTCGTTGACCAAACGCGGCCCGTGGCAGTGGTGCGCGGGCCGGGCCTGCCCGATCATCCGGTGAGCTGGCCGGAGCTGGATATCGGTATCATTTCCCCCGAGATCTCGCTGCTCAGTGCCCCCGATGCGGCATGGGTAGTTTATGCCGGCTGCGCAGACGAGATCGGCCCAACGGCATTGGGTCCCCATGGGATCCAGGACATCACCGCTGTGCGGATCGGCGCCGACGGATCCGTCGGACACGTGGGGGCAAATAGGTCCCGCGTGCTGGGAGCAACCCGTCACGGATTATGGACAGCTCCGTTCGAGGTCTTGCCCATTGATGAAAGCTACTCCGGCGGTGAACTGCCCGAGGGTTGGGCCGCACCCATGGCGCTTGAAGTCCACATGCCCACCCAAGCAACGCGAAGGGTGGAATTCGACCGGCAGGTGGAATCCGTGGGCGACGAGGAGGCCGGGACGTCGTTCTTGGTGCAGCCCTCACCCCCGGTTGCGCACCGCGACAGCGATGGATTCTGTTTTGAATACCGACGGGCAACACTGGTTCTGCCCGTCGGTGCGGAATTGCCTGCACGGGTGCGGTTCAGGGACTTCGTGCCCCAAGGCTGGGGTGAGCTTGTCGAGGACCGTTGGGAAGACGAGCCATCCGCGTCGTCCGCCGATCCGGAGGACATCGACCTGGACGGGATTCCAGGGACCAGATGGAACCGGGCGGCGCCGACCGCGGCGCAGGAATTGGCTGCGGTCCACGGAATTACCGGACAGTTTGCCAACATGGAAGCGTATTGGCGCGACGCCAACGGGGAATCCTTCCCGATCGCGGACGGCGTCAGCGATGCGCGGGTGGACGTGGAGGGGCAGTGGCCACAGACCCGGGTCAGAATCTCCTTCCGGCATCCCTACTATCCCGGGGGCCGGCTCCGACGCTCGATCCGGGTCTTCGACGAGGCGGGCCGCATCATGATCCACGAGTACGCAGGCATTCACCTGATGGAGGACCTGGACACCAACGACCTCCCCGATATTGGCGAGGAGCACGGAAGCGTGCTCGAGATCTAGGGGCAGAAACGTCGATGCCACCCACGGGCCTGACGGTTGGCACCCGCCCGAGGGTGGGCGCCGAGAGCCTGCCGCGGCCGAAAGCAGTTGCCGCTCAGGCGAGTTCCGGCAACCGGGAGAGCAACTGGCGGGCTGCCGCGGTCGGGTCGTCCGCGTCGGTGATCGCGCGCACCACCACGATGCGCGAGGCACCCGCCTCGACGACCTGCTCCACGTTGCCCAGATCGATCCCTCCGATGGCGAACCACGGCTTGGCCGTTTCCAGGGAGGCGGCATGCGCCACCATTTCCAGTCCGACGGCCGCGCGCCCGGGCTTGGTGGGTGTGGCCCATAGCGGGCCGACGCAGAAGTAGTCGATGTCGGGGTCTGCCGCGGCCGCGGTGATCTGCGCAGGGTCGTGGCTGGAAAGCCCCACGGTGACGGAGGGGCCGAGCAGCGACCTGACGCCGGGCAGCGGCAGGTCCTTTTGGCCGACGTGGAACACCGGGGCTCCGGAGAGCATCGCCAGGTCCGCGCGGTCGTTCACCGACCACGACTTGCCGCATTCCTCGGCAACACCGCGCAGCACAAGGAGCAGTTCAAGTTCCTCGGCGGCGTCCAGGTTCTTGTCGCGCAGCTGGATGATGTCGACCCCTCCGGCATAGGCGGCGCGCAGGAAATCGGCGAAATCCCCACGCTCCTTCCGGGCATCGGTGCACAGGTACAGCCGCGCGGCGGCGAGGTCCGGGGCGGATAAGACGGGGGTCACTTCATCTTGGGTGGTGATCTGGCTCATGTCTCCTAGACTAGTTCAGTACCGCGGGAGCCAGGAAAGCTGGCTGAGAGGGCGCCGATTGCGCCGACCGACAGATGCCGCCTTCGAAACGAGGGTGGCGTGGAACCTGATCCGGCTAATACCGGCGTAGGGAAGGAGACCTCGATGGCGTGCACCGTGCCCGACCCCCTCATGTGCGATGTCGCCGTCATTGGCGGCGGAATCATCGGCCTGGGCATTGCCCTCGAAGCCCAGCGTGCCGGGCACCGCACCATGCTCATCGACCCGGATCCCGCCGCCGGCGCGACCTTTGCCGCCGCCGGCATGCTGGCCCCGGTCAGCGAACTGCACTACCAGGAAGAGGACCTGCTCTCCCTCACCCTGGCCTCGGCCGCCCGCTGGCCCGACTTTGCCCAAACCCTGGGCGCGGAGACCGGCCTGGACACCGGGTTCCGCACCAGCCCCACGCTGGCCCTCGGCGCAGATGCCGCCGACCGTGCCGCACTCGGCGACCTGCGTGAGGCGCAAGCCCGGCAGGGGCTCGGGGTCACCCGGCTGTCCACCCGCGAAGCACGGGAGCTCGAGCCGTTGCTGTCCCCGCACATTTCCGCCGCCCACCTGATCGAGATGGACCACCAGGTCGACCCCCGGGCCGTGGCACGGGCCATCATGGCGCGCCTGGAGGCCGTCGGAGCCGAACGCGACGCGGCGGCCCCGGGCCAGACCCTGGTGCGCTCCCGGGCAACCGCCCTGCTGCACGAAGACGCCGCGGATTCCGGCTCCCGGGTCACCGGGGTGCTGCTTGCCGACGGCACCGAGGTCCGTGCCCGCGAGACCGTTCTCGCCAACGGCCTGGGCGCCGCCGACTTCGGCGGGCTGCCCGATTCTCTGGTGCTTCCGCTGCGCCCGGTGTACGGGGACATCCTGCGGCTGCGCGTCCCCGAACACCTGCGCCCGCTTACCACTGCCACGCTGCGCGGGATGGTGCGCGGACTGCCGGTCTACGTGGTCCCGCGCGGGGATGACACGGTGGTCATCGGGGCGACCGCCCGCGAAGACGGCAACCCCGGGGTCAGCGCCGGGGGAGTGCACCAGCTGCTGCGCGATGCCCAGGTGCTGCTGCCCGCCGTCGCCGAGCTCGAGCTCATCGAAACCACGGCCCGCGCCCGCCCCGGCACGCCGGACAACGCGCCGCTGCTGGGGCGCGTGGCCTCGGGAGGCGGGACAGACGTTCCGGGGCTGCTGGTCGCCACCGGATTCTTCAGGCACGGCGTGCTGCTCACGCCGATCGCCGCCCACATCATCGTCGAGCTGATCGCCGGCCGCAGCAACCCCTCATGGGACCGCTTCCGACCCGACCGGTTTTCACCTGTACTGCAACCCAAGGAGTATGCATGAGCACCATCCAACTCAACGGAGCCCCCCGCCCGCTGGACGCCGGAACCACCCTGGCCCAGCTGGTCACCGCCGTCACCGGCCGCCAGCTGTTGCCCACCGGCAAGCCGGCCGACGGCGGACGCCTTGGCGTGGCCGTGGCCCGCAACTCGGGGATCGTCCCGCGCAGCCAGTGGTCGGCGACCGCGCTTGAGCAACATGACGACATCGAGATCGTCACCGCCGTCCAGGGCGGCTGACCACCAGCACCCACCGCACGTCCGCCCCACCGACTTGGAAGAAAGCGAAGGACCATGACGCAAACACTGACAGAAATCGACCCGCTGGTCATCGACGGCATCACCCTGGGCTCCCGGCTCATCATGGGCACCGGCGGCGCGCCGAGCCTGGACGGGCTGGGTGCCGCTCTGGTTGCCTCGGGCACCGAGCTGACCACGGTGGCCATGCGCCGCTACAGCGCGCCCGGCCCGGGATCCACCGGCGGCACCAACCTCTTTGACCTGCTTCTCGAGAACAACATCCGCGTGTTGCCCAACACCGCCGGGTGCTTCACCGCCCGCGAGGCGCTGATGACCGCCGAACTGGGCCGCGAGGCCCTGGAAACCGACTGGGTCAAGCTCGAGGTCATCGCCGACGAAAACACTCTGCTGCCCGACGCCGTCGAGCTGGTCGAGGCCACCGAGGCGCTGGTGGACCGCGGTTTCAAGGTCTTCGCCTACACCAACGACGATCCGGTGCTCGCCCTGCGACTGGAACAGCTCGGCGCCGCGGCCGTGATGCCGCTGGGCGCCCCCATCGGCACCGGACTCGGGATCCTGAACCCGCACAACATCGAATTGATCGTCTCCCGCGCCTCCGTCCCGGTCATCCTCGACGCCGGAATCGGCACGGCATCCGATGCGGCCCTGGCCATGGAGCTTGGGTGCGACGCGGTGCTGCTGGCCTCCGCCGTCACCCGCGCCCAGGACCCGGTCCGCATGGCCCAGGCCTTTAGACATGCGGTCATTGGTGGCAGACTGGCGGCACAAGCAGGGCGCATGCCCAGGCGCACACATGCCCTGGCATCCTCCGCCATGGAGGGACGCCCGGATCTCTGAACCGGAACCCGAAGGAGAGAACCATGCCCGCAAAAGACGTTCTGACCACCGAACAAGTCCAGGCGAACCTGCTGCAGCTGCCGCAATGGCGCTACGGACTCGGTGCCCTGCGCACCGCGCTGAAGTGCGAGTCCTCGGCCTCGGCCCTGGCGTTGTTCGCCACCATCGGCGCGTTGGCCCAGGAGGCCAACCACCACCCGGACATCGACTGGCGCTATGACACGTTGTTCATCACCCTGACCTCGCACGACGCGGGGAGCCGGGTGAGCGCACGGGATGCGGCGCTGGCCAGGTCGATTTCCGCCGAGGCACAGAACTCCGGTGCCACGGCCCGGCCGGACCTTTTGCGGGTCGTGGAGATCGCCATCGACACCGACGACGAGGACGCCATCTCGGAGACCTGGCGCACGGCGCTGGGCTACAAGCGGCAGAAGGACGGCAGCCTGGCCGACCCCTTCGGCCGCGGACCTGCCCTCTGGTTCCAGAAGACGGCCACGCCAAACGCCAACCGCTTCCACCTGGACATCACGGTGCCGCATAGCGAAAGCTCGGCCATCCTGGGCGCGCTGGACGCCACCGGCGCGGCGCTGGACCCGGAGTCCGCCCCCAGGTTCGTGGTGGCCACCGACGCGCAGGGAAACAGGCTGTGCCTCTGCACCGAGGAGGGTCGGGAAATCGACGGCTCGCCCTTGGGCGGCCTCTAGCCAAATAGTTTGAGGGCCGCTCCCGAAAGGGATTTTCGGGGGCGGCCAATCTTGTTCTGGGCGCAGACAATAAATCATTTGTTGTTGTCCCCTTAGGTTTATAAGGCAGGTTTCATTGAGTACAACGTTCGTCGAAAACAACATTGCATCGTTGCCGCCACTGGTGGAGCCGGGGCCGCCCCTGATCGCCGAGGAGCTCGAACGCTACTCCCGCCATGCCTTGATGCCGGAGATCGGGCTCGAGGGACAGCGAAGGCTGCGCAACGCCAAGGTGCTGGTCATCGGGGCCGGGGGCCTGGGCTCTCCGGCATTGCTGTATCTGGCCGCCGCCGGCGTGGGAACGCTGGGGATCGTGGACGATGACACCGTGGAGCTGAGCAACCTGCAGCGCCAGGTGATCCACGGGGTGCAAGACATCGGCCGCACCAAGCTGGAGTCAGCCCGCGACTCGGTTGCCGCCATCAACCCGGGCGTGGATGTCGTGTTGCACCCGGTGCGGCTGGATTCCTCCAACGTGCTGGAGATCTTCGCCGACTACGACGTCATCCTGGACGGTGCGGACAACTTCGCCACGCGCTACCTGGTCAACGACGCTGCCGCACTGCTGGGCAAGCCTTATGTGTGGGGTTCCATCCTGCGCTTCGACGGCCAGGTCAGCGTCTTCTGGGCAAAGCACGGCCCGAACTACCGAGACCTCTACCCGGAACCACCGGCGGCCGGAACCGTCCCCTCCTGCGCGGAGGGCGGGGTCTTCGGGATGCTGTGCGCCTCGATCGGGGCGATGATGGTCACCGAGGCCGTCAAGCTCATCACCGGGGTTGGCGAGACCCTTCTGGGCAGGCTGCTGGTCTTCGATGCGCTCGGCTCGCGCTGGCGCGAACTGCGCATCGCGAAGGACCCGGAGGCCGCCCCGATCACCGAACTCGTTGACTATGAGATCTTCTGCGGACTTGCCGCGGCCGGGGACCAAACTCCTGAGGACGACGCGTTGATTGGAGTCGATGAGCTGGCTGCCCGGCTGGCCAAGCGGGATACGGGGGAGGAAGACTTCGTGTTGCTCGACGTGCGCGAGCCGGTGGAATTCGAGATCTCACGCATTGAAGGGTCCGTGTTGGTTCCACTCGCCGGCATCAGGGACGGGTCCGCGCTGGCCGGGATCCCGCGCGGCGTGCCGCTGGTGCTGCACTGCAAGTCGGGCGTGCGTTCGGGGCAGGCGCTGGAAGCCCTGGCCGCAGCGGGCTACACCGACGTCGTCCACCTGGATGGCGGGATCGATGCCTGGTTGAATGCGGAAATCCGGGCGCGGACCTAGTCCGATTCCAGCTCGGCGCGCAGCACCGCAATGTGGTCGGTGATCTTGCGCAGTTCGCCCTGCGTCCACCGCCGGGCCTGCATGTCAAGCACGGCACGGGCCTGGATTTCCCCGACGCCCAGGAGTTTCGCCGCCGCGGCAATGGCCTCGTCATGGGTTTGCGTTGCTTCAATGGCAGTGAACAGTTCCGCCCGCCTGTCGATGGCTTGCACGATGGCTTCAAGGATCTGCAGCTCTGCGCGGGTGTTGTTGCGCGGGTCCATGTTGCCATCATGGCATGGGCGCATCGTCCCCACGCCCCCTGGCGCCGCGCCGCTGGCGGCTCTAAGGCGGGATGCGGGGGAGGAGGACTTCGTCCTCCTCGATGTGCGCGCGCCGGTCCGGTTACTGGTGTGCAGGTCGTGAGTTGAGGTGCACAGTCAGGGCATCCCTAAAAAATGTCGGTGGCCGTAGTGTGGATAGCGTGAACCACCGTCGGATGCGGACCAGAGTTGTTGAACTGCCCGTGCCCCCGGTTGGCAAGGGTGCAACCACTTCATCCTCAATGGAGGAAAACACCGCCGATTGTCTCCCGGTCACCGCGGCGGGCGGGCACGTGGTCAACATCGGGTGTCTCGCCGGGGCGCCGACCAAGATCGACATCGACGCCCTGTCCTGCCGCAACCTCACCGTGCACGGGGTCTTCTACGGGTTTGACGAGCGGGCCTGGGAACCGGGGAGAACTCCACCCGACTGCGCGGCGAGGTGTTGCCGGCGGTGGGACGCGGAGAGATCCGCCCGGTCATCGATAGCACGTTTGACAAGGAAAACCACGCCCAGGCCTCTGCCCGCCTGCTCTCCGGAGCTGCCCACGGCAAGATCGTGCTGGCCATCGGGTAGCAGCATCCGCAGACCGCTGATGTCCCCACGTTCCGGATTCATCGCCAGGAGACAACCATGAAACATGTACGCGCAGCCTCGGTGCTTGCAGCCGGGGTGGGGATCGCCTTCGTGCTGAGCTCATGCACCCCCGCCCCACCGCCCGGCCCGGCCCCCGCCACGCCCTCGCCGTCGGTCTCCGCATCCGGGACGGCCACCTCGGCACCGGCTCGGAGAGCGGCTCCGGAGGGCACTCCACGAGCCGTGGCCACGGACCTGCAGTCCCCGTGGTCGGTGGTGTTTCGCAACGGAACCCCATTGGTCAGCGAACGCGACACAGCTCGAATCCTTGAGCTCGCCGATGACGGGACCACGCGCACCGTGGGAACCGTCGACGGTGTGGAACACGGCGGCGAGGGCGGCCTCCTGGGCCTCGCGATTGATGAAAGCGATCGCCTGTACGTGTACTCGACCGGGGCTGGGGGCAACCGGATCCAACGTTTCACCCTGACCGGTGCGCCGGGGTCACTGGCCCTGGGCAACGCGGACACGATCATGGAGGGAATCCCCGCGGCGGGATTCCACAACGGCGGACGCCTGGCCTTTGGCCCGGACGGAATGCTCTACGCCACGGCGGGCGACGCCGGAGAGGGCAGCCGGGCGCAGGACCTGGACTTCCTGGGCGGCAAGATCCTGAGGATGACCGCCGACGGAGCGGTCCCGGAGGACAACCCCTGGCCCGGGTCCCTGGTTTACACCTATGGGCACCGCAACCCGCAAGGCTTGGCCTGGGCGGAAGACGGCACCATGTTCGCCACCGAATTCGGGCAAAACACCTGGGACGAACTGAACATCATCACCCCGGGTGCCAACTACGGCTGGCCAACGGTCGAAGGCATCGCCGACGGGCAGGGCTTCACGAACCCGGTGCAGCAGTGGGAGCCCGGCGTTGCCAGCCCCAGCGGCATGGTGCACGTCGACGGGACGTTGTTCATCGCGAACCTGCGCGGGTCGGTGCTGCGGGAGGTGCCGGTCGCCGATCCTTCCACCTCCACCGAGCACTACAACGGCGAGTTTGGCAGGATCCGGGACGTGGCTCTCTCCCCGGAGGGGGACCTGTGGTTCCTCACCAACAACACCGACGGTCGGGGCAACCCCGGTCCCGACGACGACCGCGTCATGGGCGTGGGCCTGGGAAGAGGATAAGGGGCCACCGATCCCTCGTGACGGGGGAACCCCAACCCGGAGACCAGAAACCGGGCCGGACCGTGAAGAGCTAGGCCAGCGTTGCCGCGTCGATCACGAAGCGGTAGTGCACATCCGAGGCGAGCACGCGTTCGTAGGCCTTGTTGATGTCTTCGGCCGCGATGACCTCGACCTCGGCGGCGATTTGGTGCTCGGCGCAGAAGTCAAGCATCTCCTGGGTCTCGCGGATGCCGCCGATCATGGAGCCGGCAAACGACCGCCGGCCGGTGATCAGCGAGAAGACGTTGACCGGCAGCGGTTCGGCCGGGGCGCCGACGTTGACCAGCGTGCCGTCAAGGGCCAGCAGCTGCAGGAAGGCGCTGATGTCGATGCCGGCACTGACGGTGTTGATGATCAGGTCGAAAGAGCCGGCGAGCACCTCGAACGTTTCGGGGTTTTCCGTGGCGAAGTAGTTATCGGCGCCGAGCTTCAGGCCGTCTTCCTGCTTCTTGAGCGTCCGCGACAGGACGGTGACCTCCGCGCCCATGGAGTGCGCAATCTTGACTGCCATGTGCCCGAGCCCCCCGAGCCCGATGACCGCTACCTTCTTGCCCGGGCCCGCACCCCAGTGGCGCAGCGGGGAGTAGGTGGTGATTCCGGCGCAGAGCAGCGGTGCGGCGACGTCGAGTTCGAGGGCCGCGGGGATGTTCGCCACGAAGTCCTCGTTGACCACCACGGCCGTGGCGTATCCGCCCTGGGTGATGGTCCCGTCGACGTCCGTGGCGCCATAGGTGCCGATGTTGCCTTTCAGGCAGTACTGCTCCTCGCCTGCCAGGCAGTGGACGCATTCGCGGCAGGAGTTGACCATGCAGCCGACACCCACGCGGTCGCCCACGGCGTGCCGGGTGACCGAGGAGCCGACCTCGGTGACGATTCCGGCAATCTCATGCCCCGGAACCAGCGGGTATTGCTGGGGGCCCCAATCCCCGCGGACGGTGTGGATGTCGGAGTGGCAGATCCCGGAGTACTTGATATTGATCAGCACATCGTGCTCTCCGACTTCACGGCGATCGATGCGGGTGGGAACGAGGTCTTCCGTTGCGGACGGTGCGGCGTAGGCGTTGATCTCAAACATGGTTCTCCGTATGGCGATGGGAAGTTTTTCACTGCGGGAGGGACCCGGTACACACCGTTAGGTGCGCCGATCCGTCCGCGTCAATCAAATCATCAGGTGTGCGGGCCGCGGGAGGCCCTGTCGATACATGTACTGGCAGGGCACCCCTGGCCGTTCCGGTGATCCGCGAATTCCCGGTGCCGCGGCCGTCCGGGAGAACCGTTCAAGAGGCATGCCTCACGGTACGGCGTGCCCGGGCCGGTGAACCTTCCGGGGGAACCGGACGGCCCCGGCGATTTGCGCTTCCGGCCCAGGTGAAGGGCCCGGAATGTCGATCCGGAGACCCGAAGCAAAGTGATTGGACGCGCCCGGTCCCATGGTCTAGCGTCAAGTTCATGTCGAAGGCCGAAGCACCAACGAAAAACCAGAACCCGCTGCTCGTGCTGGGCAAGATCAGCGCCATCCTCGATTCGTTCTCGCTTCGCCAGCCGGTGCTGACCCTGGCGGACATCCGGGTGGCCACCGGGATGCCGACCTCCACGGTGCAGCGACTGGTGGCCAACCTGGTTGGCCAGGGATTCCTGGACCGGGACGGCGATGCCTTCCGCATCGGCATGAAGATGGCCTACTGGGCTGCCCCCGCCACGCGGGGCAAGGAAATCCTGGACGTGATCAGCCCGCTGCTGGCGGAGCTGCGGGACACCACGGGCGAGACCGCCTGCCTGTTCCGCGCCGAGGAGCAGTACCGGGTCTGCGTCGGAATGGCCGAAACCAAGCACGCGCTGCGCCGTGAAATGCACCTCGGGAAGCTTGCGCCGCTTCACGCGGGGTCGGCCGGGCGGGTGCTGCTGGCCTGGAACCCGGACCTCCTGGCGATGGTGTTGGACGCCCCCCTGGAGCATTTCACCGGCGCAACCATCACGAGCGCGGCGGATCTTCGCGACGTGATTTCCCGGACGCGCGCGGACGGCTT
Organism: Paeniglutamicibacter sp. MACA_103; assembly: GCF_045798555.1. Lineage (NCBI taxonomy): Bacteria > Bacillati > Actinomycetota > Actinomycetes > Micrococcales > Micrococcaceae > Paeniglutamicibacter > Paeniglutamicibacter sp. MACA_103. The sequence continues at coordinate 99,631 of NZ_JBIXLN010000004.1, forward strand.
TGCGATCACCACCGGGGAGCGGGAGAGCGGCGCCTCCGGTCTCTCGGCCCCGGTGTTCGACGCGGCGGCGGGCCTGGTCGCGGCGGTGACCATCAGCGGCCCGACCATGCGCATGCCCCGCTCGGTGTGCGAAGGGTGGATCGAGCCGTTGTTGGAGACCGCGGAGCGCATGACACGCCTGATCGGCGGCCGGTTCCCCGGGGAGGCCGCGGCCCCGCGCAGCTAGTCGGCCGGCTGCCGCAGCGCGGCCTGGACCTCCAGGCCGGCACGGACCATGGCCTCCGGCGCGGAGGCCACCATCACATCGGCGAAGAAGTCGCGGGCCTGCCCCAGGTCCTCGCCAACCGATCCCACCACCGCAAAGACCGGCACGTGCGGTGCCATGGCAGCCACCCGCCCCAGGATCACCGAGATGATCTTCCCGCCCATGGACTGCCCATCGAGCCGTCCCTCGCCCACCACCACGGCGGTGGAACCGGCCAGGTGCCGGTCGAAGTCGAGAGCATCGAGCACGAAGTCGGCACCGGAGACCAGTTCCGCCCCGAAGTGCGCCCACATGCCGCCGGCAAAGCCGCCCGCGGCCCCGGTTCCCGGGACCCCGGAAGGGTCGCGGGGGAAGGTGCGCGCCTGCGCCCGAAGCCTCGCCGCCAGCAGCTCGACGGTGGCCGGGTCCGCGCCCTTTTGCGGGCCGAAAATCCTGGCGGCATCCAGGAATTTCGTCGTGACGTCGGAGAGCACGATGATTTCGGCACCCTGCAGGCCGCCGGCCTCCTCGATGGCGCGCACCGCGCCGGTCCCGCCGTCGCTTGTGGCCGAACCGCCGGCCGCGACCAGGATGCGCCGGGCACCGCGGGCGACGGCCTCGACGACCAGCTGGCCGGTGCCGTAGGTGTCGGCGGTGAGGGGGTCGCGGTCCCCGTCGTGGGGCACATGCAACCCGGAGGCCTGCGCCAGCTCGACGACGGCGGTGTCACCGGCCAGGCCCAGGGTCGCGGTGACCGGTGCGCCCCAGGGATTGAGGACCACCACCTCCAGCGGCACGGCGTCCAGCCCGGCGCAGAGCGCGTCGAAGGTTCCCTCGCCGCCGTCGGCCACCGGGATGCCCACGGCCGTGCCGCCGGCGCGCCTGACACCCGTGGCGATGTGACGGGCAACCTCGGCGGCGCTGTAGGTTCCCTTGAAGCTGTCCGGGACGATCAGCACGCTCATGCGTAGACCTCCGGATTCACCGGGTGCGCGGGAACCTGGCCGGCGGCAATGGCGATGGCGTTCAGGGCGCTCAGCCGCGCCATTTCGGCGCGCACCGGCACCGTGGCGCTGCCCACGTGCGGCAGCAGGACGGTGTTGGGCAGCTGCGCCAGCCCTTCTGCCAGCAGCGGCTCGTTCTCGAACACATCCAGCCCGGCGCCGGCGATCTGCCCCGTGGACAGGGCGTGGACCAGCGCCTCCTCATCGACGATGGGACCGCGGGCCGTGTTGATGAGGATGGCAGAGGGCTTCATCCGCTGCAGCACCGCGGCGTCCACCAGATGCCGGGTGTCCTGGTTCAACGGCACGTGCAGGGACAGGTAGTCGCTGGACGCCACGAGCTCGTCCCAGGGAACCTGGCGCACCTTGCCGGCGAACTCGCCCAGCTCCGCGGCTCCCACGATCCTGTCGCCCGGCGGGCGTGGGGCAAAGAGCACTTCCATCCCGAATCCCAGCGCCCGGCGGGCCGTGGCCCGGGCGATGCGCCCGAACCCGGCAAGTCCCAGGGTGCGTCCCGAGACGTCGGAGCCGAGCAGGAGCTCGGGTTCCCATCCGGTGAAGCGTCCCTCGCGGACCAGCCGGTCCGCCTCGATGACGCGCCGCGCGGTGCCCAGGATCAGCAGCATGGCGATGTCCGCGGTGGCGTCGGTGAGCACGCCGGGGGTGTTGGCCACCGCGATGCCGTGCCGGGTGGCGGCCGCAACGTCGATGTTGTTGTATCCGACGGCGTAGTTGGAGATTCCCCTGACCCGCGCCCGGGCCAGCAGCGGAGCATCGATCACATCGCGCAGCTGGGTGAGCACCACGTCGAAGTCCCCGCTGGCGCACAGCGCATCGAGTTCCGCATAGTTGGGCGGTGCATCCAGGACGGTCAGCTCCCCGGCCGCGGCCAGCAATGACGGCGCGGGCTCCGGCAGGGGCGTGGTCAGCAGGATCCGTGCCCCCACTACAGGGAACCCTCGCACGCAGGGACCCGGTCCGAGGCGATGACCCACTCGAAGGCCGCGGCATTGGACCGCGCCCCCTGGGCCGACTTCGAGCGGTTGGGTTCGCCCAGTTCACCCAGCAGCTCCTCGGAGAGTTCCACCAGGCCGGCGAAGGCCTGCGGGTCCAGCCACTCGGGGCGGGTGGCAAAGAGGATGTCCTCGCTGGAGGTGTTTCCGCTGGCCCCGGGGGCAAAGGGGCAGCCGCCCAGCCCGCCGAGGGCCCCGTCCACCACACCGGCCCCGGCGCCGATGGCCGCGAGCGTGTTGGCCACGCCCAGGCCCCAGGTGTCGTGGCCGTGGTAGACGATGCGCCGTGCCGGGGTCTCGTCGCGGACCCGACCGATGAGGCTGGCCACCTGTGCGGGGACCGCCTGGCCCAGGGTGTCGCAAATGACGATGTCGCAGGTGCCTTCGGCGCGCGGGTCGTTGGCGATGTCGAGGACCCGCTGCTCGGGGACCTGCCCGTCGAAGGGGCAGGTGAAGGAGGTGGCGATGCAGAGCTGGATGCGGCCGTCCACGGCGCGGGCGTACTCGATGGCCTGCGGCAGGGCGGCGAGGCTGGCCTCGGTGCTCCGTCCGATGTTCGCCTGGTTGTGGGCGTCGGAGGCGGAGAGGCAGTACTGGAAGTTGCGGATGCCGGCCGCCGCTGCCTTGGCGACGTGCCCGGGGGTGGCGACCCAGATCCAGCACTTCTCCAGTTCCTCGGCGGTCAATGCCGCGGCGACCTCCAGGGTGTTGGCCATGGGCGGGACCAGGTCCGCCCGGGCCATGGAGCCCAGCTCGATTTCCGGCACGCCCAGGCGGATCAGTTCGCGCACGGTTTCCACCTTCCGTTCGGTGGAAAGCATCTTTCCGGTCAGCTGCAGGCCGTCGCGCAGGGTCACGTCGCGCAGCACGGCGCGGGGTTCAAGGGTGTGGTTCATGCCGGGGTCCTCTCGGGGTTTGATGCTGCGGTGATCTCGTCGGCGTCCATGCCCAGCAGGCCGCCGAGCACCTCCTGCGTGTGTTCGCCGAGGTCCGGGCCGAGGGTGCGGATCGGCAGCGAGGTGCCGCCGATGACCGGGACGATGCCGGGGAACCCGACGCCCTCGAGGATCTCCTCGCCCGTGGAGACGTCGAAGGACTGGATCATGTTGCGGGCGGCGTATTGCGGTTCGTTGACGATGTCTTCGGCGGTGTAGATGGGCCCGGCGGGGACGCCGGCGGCGTCGAGCATCCCAAGCGCCTCGGCCGAAGGCAGCGTTGCCGTCCACACGCCGATGGCCGCGTCGAGCTCGATGCGCCGTTCCCAACGCTCGGCGTTGGATTGCAGGGACGGGTCGCTGCCCAGGTCCGGGCGCCCGATGGTCTCCATGTAGCGGCGGAAGATCGCATCCCCGTTGCCGGCCACCACGATGCTGGCACCGTCCTTGCAGACGTAGGCGTTGGACGGGGCGATCCCCTCCATGCGTCCGCCCACCCGGCTGCGCCTGTCTCCGTAGGCGCCGAGGTCGGGGATGAGTGACTCCATCATGGAGAACATGGCCTCGTGCAGGGCCACGTCGATGACGCGTTCGCCCAGGGGCACCTTCACTGCGGTGCCGCGGCGGGTTTCGCGTTGGAACAGCGACATGACCGAACCGAAGGCCGCATACAGACCGGCGATCGAATCGCCGATCGATACGCCCACGCGCACCGGGGCGCGGTCCGGGTCCCCGACGAGGTTGCGGAATCCGCTGAAGGCCTCGGCGACAGCCGCGAATCCGGGGCGTTCGGAAAGCGGGCCGGTCTGGCCGAAGGCCGAGATCCGGGTGATCACCAGGTCGGGGTTGGCCGCATTGAGGACCTCGGGGCCCAGGCCCCACTTCTCCAGGGTTCCGGGACGGAAGTTCTCCAGCAGGATGTCGCACTGCTTGACCAGGTCCAGGACGGCCGCTCGTCCGGCGTCGCTGCGCAAGTCCAGCACCACGGACTTCTTGTTGCGGTTGATTGTCCGGTAGAGCATGGACACGCTGCCCTTTTTCAGCCGCCAGTTGCGCAGCTCGTCGCCGGTGCCTGGGCGCTCGACCTTGATGACCTCGGCGCCGAAATCGGCCAGCAGGCGTCCGGCGGTCGGCGCGGCAATGTAGTTTCCGAGTTCCAGGACCCGGACTCCGGCCAGTGGGGCAATAACTTTTTCAGGCAATGGGGGGACTTCCTTGGGTGTGGCGGTGGCTAGATGAAGATGGACAGGACCAGGACAACGAGCATGGCGACTACCGAGGCGACCGAGACTCCCACGGTGACGGATTTGAGGGCGCCGCGAACGGTTTGCCCCAGCAGTGACTGCAAGAGCCAGAAGGTGTTCGAAGTGACATGGACCATGAACAGGGAGCCGGCCCCGGCGGCCAGGGCAATGAGCACCGGGTCGATCCCCAGCGCTGGTGCGATCGGTGCGAGCAGGCCAGCGGCGGTGATGGCGGAAAGGGTCACGGACCCCACGGCGATGTGAAGGACCGCGGCAATGGCCCAGACCACCAACAACGGGGCCACGGGGCTGGCGGTGAAGAATCCGCCCAGGATGTCGCCGAGTCCCGCAGCTGCGACGGTTGCCGCCAGGGATCCGCCCACGCCGGTGAGCAGCAGGATCTGGCCGCTTTCCTTGAAGCCCGACGAGATAGCGTTTTCCACTGCCTTCTGGCCCACGGTGTATCGGCCCACGATGGAGGTGCCGATCAAGCCGATCAGCAGTGCGACCACGGGATTGCCCAACAGCTCCAGGCCAGCGATCTTCAGGTCGAGGATTTCGACCAGTGCGCCACCGGCGATCAGGACCAGTGACAGCAGCAAGGGGGAGAAAAGCAGGAGCAGGGGTGCTTCGCGCTTTACTTCATCCACAACAGTTGCCAGCGCCGGGGATCCTTCCTGCAGCGTGCCAGCCGAGCCGGCCTCCATGGAAACGCCGTAGGCGTCCGGCCCATGGGATGCGCCCGTCTTGGCCCGGGGGAAGTCCTCTTCCTCGAAGAGGTTCTGCTCGTCGCGATCCGACTTCCAGAATCCACGCTTGAACAGGAACGTCATGATGGCGATGGAGACGATGACGGTGGGAACGACGACGAGGAAGCCGAAGACCAGCATCTTGCCCAAGGGAACCCCGAGCAATCCGGCCAGGGCCAGGGAGCCGACGCCGGGAACCATGAAGATGATGCCGCACTCGAGTCCGATGGCCATGGCCGTGGCCATGCGGGCGGTTCCCAGCTTGCCGATTTTCGGTGACATGCGGCGGGCCAGAGGCGCGGAAATCACCAGCAGGACGTCGAGGAAAATCGACTGAAGCGCCGTGCCCATGGCCAGGGCCATGGTGTAGGGGAGGCGCTCCGGGCCGAAGACCCGCAGGAGGTGCTCAACCAGCCGCCGGATGGCGCCCGTCTCGTTCAGGATCGATCCCATGAGAACGCCGAAGGCAATCAGCAACCCCACCTCGACCATGATCTCGCCGAAGCCGCCGGTGATGGTTTCAATGGTCTTGGTGACCCCAAGGCCCGTCGACAATCCCAGATAGAGCGATCCAAGGACCAAAGAGATGACGGGATTGACCTTGAATCTAACAATCAGCAGCACGGTGGCGAGGACGGCCACGGCGGTGTTGATCAGAATCGCAGTTTCTGACATGAATTGATCCGATCTTGAGGGCGGGAGGACTGCGCGCATCGTGATGTGCGCCACTTCGTTCGGCCCATACTATGGGTTTAAGCTCACCATGTAAACATTTTGGAGTTTAGGTGTCGATGGATCGGGTCCCGACGTGTGCCATGGCCCCGGCTGAATGCTGCCCGACCCCGGAAAGCCACGAGGTTTCCGCTGCACCCAAGCACCCGAAATGCGTCACAGACAACCGGAAGTCGGCGCGTCTACAATGTCTTAGGCGCCGGAACACTCACTGCACCAAGCCGGCGGCCCGGGGCGGGCATCCAAGGATGAATGCCGACCCCTGCACAACCCCCTCCAGGAGATCCCCCCTATGCAGCGCACCATGTTCAAGTCCAAGATCCACCGCGCCACCGTCACCCATGCGGACCTGCACTACGTCGGGTCCATCACCATCGACGCCGACCTGCTGGACGCCGCGGACATCCTGCCCGGAGAGCTGGTCTCGATCGTCGATGTCACCAACGGCGCCCGGCTGGAGACGTACACGATCGCGGGGGAGCGCGGTTCCGGTGTCATCGGCATCAACGGTGCCGCTGCCCACCTGGTCAACGTCGGGGACCTGGTCATCATCATCACCTACGCCTCCATGAACAATGCCGAGGCCCGGTCCTACAAGCCCTCGGTGGTGCACGTCGATGAACGCAACGCCATCCTCGCGCTGGGATCCAACCCGGCCGAGGCGCTCGCCGACGGCCTGGAAACGCCGCCGTTCGCCATATTCGCCGACGCGTGAGAATCCGCCAAGTCGTTCCCTGAACGACAAAAGCGGCATGATGGAACCATGGAGAACACCGCCGCACGCCCCTGGACCAAGAACTACCAGCCGGGCGTCCCGGCCGAGATCGAGCTCCCCACCGAATCGCTGAGTGCGATGTTCGAGCGCTCCGTCGCCGAGGCCGGGGAGAGTCCCGCCACCGAGTTCTTCGGGAAGCGCACCAGCTACCGCGAACTGGGCGAACAGGTGGAACGTGCGGCCGAGGGGTTGCGCAACCTCGGCGTGCGGGCCGGGGACCGGGTCGCGCTGATCCTGCCCAACTGCCCGCAGCACGTCATTGCGTTCTACGCGGTGCTGCGCCTGGGCGCGGTGGTCGTCGAACACAACCCGCTGTACACCTCCCGCGAACTGCGCCACCAATTCGAGGACCACCAGGCCCGCATCGTCATCGCCTGGGACAAGGCCGCCGATTCCGTGCGCCAGTTCCCGCAGGACATGCGCATCGACACCGTCATCTCGGTCAACCTGCTCGAGGCGTTCCCCGCAGTGAAGCGCCTGGCACTGAACCTGCCGCTGAAAAAGCTGCGCGCCTCCAAGACCGCACTGACCGCGGCGGCACCAGGGACCATGCCCTGGAAGGACCTGCTCAAGGCCGAGCGGCTCGATGCCGCCCACTCGCGCCCGGCCGTGGAAGACCTGGCGGTCATCCAGTACACCTCCGGGACCACGGGCAACCCCAAGGGCGCCATGCTCACCCACTTCAACCTGTATGCCAACGCGCTGCAGGGCGAGGCGTGGATGGCAGGGGCCCAGGAACGCAAGGAGATCCTCTACGCGATCCTGCCGATGTTCCACGCCTTCGGCATGACCCTCTACCTGACCTTCGGCGTGAAGAAGCAGGGCCTGCTGGTGCTTTTCCCGAAGTTCGACCCGGACCTGGTCCTGGCGGCGATGAAGAAGTCCCCGGCCACCGTGTACTGCGCCGTGCCGCCGATCTATGAGCGCACCGCGATGGCCGCGAAGGAAAAGGGCGTTTCGCTGCGCTCGGCGAAGTACTGCATCTCCGGGGCCATGAACCTGCCCGATTCCGTGGTCGAGCTCTGGGAATCGCTCTCCGGCGGCCTGCTGGTCGAGGGCTACGGCATGACCGAATCCTCCCCGGTGGCACTGGGCAACCCGTTCCACCCGACCCGGCGCACCGGCACCATCGGGGTGCCGTTCCCCTCCACCCTGATGAAGGTCGTGGACCTGGATGACCCGGCGACCGAGGTGGCCCAAGGGGAACCGGGCGAGCTGCTGCTCAAGGGACCGCAGGTGTTCGCCGGCTACTGGAACAACCCGGAGGAGACCGCCAAGTCGCTCACCGCTGACGGCTGGCTGCGCACCGGGGACGTCGTGACGGTGGACGCCGACGGCTTCACCACGATCGTTGACCGGGCCAAGGAACTGATCATCACCGGCGGCTTCAACGTCTCGCCCACCGAGGTCGAGTCGGTGCTGCGCGCGCACCCCGACGTGCGCGATGCGGCGGCCTTCGGCAAGCCGCTGGAGCGCGGCGGGGAAATGGTGGTTGCCGCGGTGGAGCTCGAGCCCGGGACGGTGCTGGACGAGGACGCGCTGCGCGAGCACTGCCGCACCCAGCTGGCCGGCTACAAGGTGCCCAAGCGGATCGTGGCCATCGATCAGATGCCGCGCTCGCTGCTCGGCAAGATCCTGCGCAAGCAGGTCCGGGAGCAGGTCAACCCCGGCTTGTAGGGGCCGTTGGCGCGCCCGCACGGGCAATCGCAAACGGCGACGCCCCGGTGCGGAGCTCGGCCGGGGCCGGGTCCCGCACCGGGGCGTCGTTGGTTTATCTGACTACTTCTTGGCGGTGCCGTCGGCTCCTACCGCAATGCTCACGACGTCGTCGTAGACGCGGCGTTCGGTCTTCACCAGGTTGTAGTCCTGATCCAGGACCGGGAAGAGGTAGACCGGGCTGAGCGTGATCTCGGCCCCGGACCCCTGCCGTTTGATGTCGATCTGCAGGTGCCCGTAGTGCAGGCCGCCGTCGAGCAATTGCGGGGTCCCGGTCTCGTCGGTGGCCCAGGTTTCGGGCTGGTTGGCCGCGGCGGACCACTTCGAGTGGGTGTTGAAGCGCAGCGGCTCGTACTCGCCCTCGGCATTCTTCACCAGCTGCTCGCCGCGCAGCCCGTCGGAGGCGACGCCGACGTCGTAGGAGTGGAAGCCCTGTCCGTCACCGTCCTCGTCGACCCAGGAGCGCTCGAACATCTCGTCGTGCCCGGAGATCACCGCGGCGACCCCGAACTTTTCGAAGAGCGGGGAGTAGGCGCGCATCGCGGTCCCGGACTGGTTGTCCGCATGTTCGTGGTTCGGCGGGGTGCCGTGCACGCCGGAGGAGTAGGCGGCATGGTGGAACTGCACGATCACGATCTGCCCCTGCTCGCGGGCCTCGGCCAGCTGCGCCTCGGCCCACTTCCACTGCTCGCCGCCGACGGACATGTTCGGCAGGTCCGAGTCCGCGGCCGTGGTGCCCTCGAAGACCTCCGTGTACGCCTTGGCATAGTCGGCGTCGGTGAATTCGCCCTGTGTGTCCGTGGAGAGGTTCGCCGCGGTGAGGTTGCTGTCGTCCCCGGAGAAGCGTTCCCCGGAGAGCGTGCCGGTCTTGGTGTTCTCGTCCGGTTCGCCGTTGGTCGAGTCCAGGGTCAGCACTGTCACCGGTCCGTGGTCGGTGCGGTAGTAGGAGCCCTGGGCCGCCGGGTTCGCGGCGTCCCCGTCGTTGTCGAAGTAGGAGAGGTACTTGTTCCGCGAGATCACCGCGGGGGACTGGTCGGCGGGTGTGCCGTAGCCGCCGTTGATCGCCGCGTAGGTCTCCCAGTTGCCGATCGCGGTCAGCAGCGGGACCTGGGAGGCCAGGTCGCCGTGCTCGCCGGCGACGTAGCCGAAGAACTCGTCCCAGGCAGGCTGGTAGCCGGCGCCCTGGACCAGGTCCCCCGCGATCAGCATCAAATCCGGGTCGGCGGCCTCGATCGCGACCATGTTCTCGCGCATTGCGGTGTCCTGGCTGAGCGGGTAGCGCAGCGTGAAGTCCCCGTACCGGGTGGTGGAGCCGAACTTCTGCGCCCAAGCGGAGCCGGCTCCGGGACGCTGCTCGGAGTCGGCCGTGTACCCGTTGGCCGGGTTCAGTTCCCATTCGCGGTGTTCGGTGCGGCCCATGGGTTCGGTCTCGGAATCGGAGAACGCGATCAGCCGCAGGTCCTCCCAGGACTCGGCGTCCGGGGCCGTGGTGAAGGTGCCCTCGTGGAGTTTTCCGCCCTGGGCCACCGTGTAGTTGTAGTCCTTGCCGGACTTCAGCCCCTCGAGCGTGAGCGTGTGCTTGTAATTGGTGTTGGCCTTGAGCCAGGATCCCTTCACCAGTCCGGTGATGGACTGGTCCAGTTCCTTCTGCGTGTATTCCATCAGCGGCAGGTAGTCGGGAACGGATTCCAACACGCGCTGGTTGCCGGCTCCGCGGCCCTTGCCGTTGCCGATGCCCGGACCGGAGACGGTCAGGGTGCCCGGATCGGCGGTTTCGCTGATCCAACTGATGGTCATGGCATCGGACTTCGGGTTCTGCAGGTAGGGCAGGACGCGGAAACCGGGCTGGGCTTCACGGGTGCCGACCGTGGTGTTGGCCGGTTCGGGATTGGCGCCGGCCGGTGTGGCCAGCAGGGGAGTGGCCAGGACGGCAAGGGCCAAGGCGGCGGACAGGGACTTCTTCATGGGTTGCCTCACGGTGCGGTGTCAAGGATGGCGCGGCCAGGGGAGCGGCGTGCGCCCTTATCCTCCCCGACCCCAGCCAACCGAAGATGGCGCACCGGTAAACGGACAGTGATAGTGAGGCGCCGTTCACCAAGTGTTCGGCCGGCCGCCATCTGGCTGCCCTAGCCTCAAACCGGGCCGCCAACCCCAGCGGCGCCCAACCGCTCCAGAGAAAGGCACTCCCATGTCCCGTTTCCCCCGCACCCGCCGCACGGCGGCCGCCGTCCTGGCCGGCGGTCTGTCGTTGGGCCTGCTGCCCGCCCTCGCCGCTCCGGCCGCGGCAGCCGACCTGAAGCCCAACTTCGCCCTCGAGTACGTCGACTCGATGGTCCTGCCGGCCTCGCCGGAGTACTTCGGAGCCCCGTTCGGCGGGATCTCCGGCCTCGACTATGTCGCCCGCGAAGGGCACTTCCTCGCCCAGTCCGACGACCGCTCGCAGCATGCCCCTGCCCGCTTCTACGAGCTCGTGCTGCCCTTTGGGGAAGACGGCTTCGACGAGGCGGGGTTTGCGGTGAAATCACGCATCGACCTGCTCGATGCCAACGGCGAGACCTATGCGGCCGGAACCATCGATCCCGAGTCGATCCGCTACGACAAGCGCAGCGGCACCGCCTTGGTCTCCGACGAGGGCGACGCCCGGCAACTGATCGCCCCGGCGCTGCGTGAAACCACGCTGGACGGCGAGCTGGTGCGCGAGTACGAGGTCCCTGCCGAGTTCGTCCCTGCCGTTGACGCCAACGGCGTGCAGGTCTCCGGGGTGCGCAACAACCAGGCCTTTGAGAATCTTTCGCTGTCCAGGAACGGCAAGACCGTCTCGCTGATGACTGAGGGCGCTTTGGTCCAGGACGGCCCGCTGGCCGGTCCGGAAACAGGCTCCCCTCTCCGGCTGACCCAGTTGGACCGCAAGAGCGGCGGGGTGGAAGGGCAGTTCATCTACGAGGTCGAGGCGATGGCCGGGGTGGAGCCCGGTGCCGGAGGGGACCGTGGCGCGGTGGAGATCCTGCAGGTGTCGGCGCACGGTTATCTGGTCGTCGAACGACAGTACTCGGCCGGCAAGAACAGCATCCAGGTCTTCGAGGCCTCCACGAAGGGCGCGACCGACGTGTCCGGGCAGGCCGCCCTGGACGGGACCGCGGTCCCGATGGCCAAGGAGCTGCTCATGGACCTCGAGGTCGCCGATGTGCACCCTGACAATGTGGAGTCGATCAGCTGGGGACCTGAGTTCGCCGACGGCTCGGCGTCGCTGCTCCTGGCCGCCGACGACAACTTCTCCAGCCTGGGCGGCGGCACCCAGCGCACCACCTTCCACCTGCTGAAGGTCTCCGAAGAGTAGGAGGTTGGCCCGGGCGCCTTCCACGGGCGCCGCGTCCCTCTTGACCCCCAGGGTACTCTTCCTGCTGATGATCGGCGGCGGCGGCGTGGGCCTGAAATCGCTTCACTCGTAGCGGCCCGGGCCTATGGCTCCCGGGCGTTGTTCTCCGGCTGCCGGTTCAGGGCGTGCCAGACCGCTATCTCCGAGCGCGACGAGAACCCGAGTTTGCGCAGCGAGCTGCTGACGTGGTTCTCCACGGTCCGCTCAGACAGGAACAGCTGCCCGGCGATCGCCCGGTTGCTCAAGCCCTTGGCCAGCAGGCCCGCGACCTCGTCCTCCCGCGCCGACAAACGCTCCGGCAGGTCGGGCAACATTGCCAGCTGCTCCGTGGCCCGCTTGACGTGGTGGGGCGAATTGAGCGATGCGGCCTGGGCCAGGGCGGCCCCAAGGTGCCGGCGGGCGCTGCCGGTGTCGCCCAGCAACGCCGCCAGCCGCCCCAGGTAAAGGGCCACCGGCCCGTCGGATGGCGTGAGCGCATTGCCGATCGCCTGGAATTGCCCGAAGGGCAGGAGCTCGGCGTAGAGCCGGCCTGCGGTTGCGCGGTCCCCGAAGGCCACGCACAAGTCCGCATGCGTGGTCGTGGCCACGATCCATTCGGCGGTGTGGTGCCGCACCTCATCGAGATGCGGCACGATGGCGCGCCACAGGGCCAGAGATTCCTCGCGCCGCCCGCCCGCCAGCAGGACCACGGCCAGCCAACCCCTGGCGAAATAGGGCAGGGAATCGACGGCACGGCGGACCTTGGCCTCGGCCTCCTCGAGCCCCGTGCCGGTGAGCCCGGCGATGCTGGAGACCATGACCAGGTGGGTCAGCATCGCCGTGCCGTCGGCCGCGGAGCCGCGGTCCTCCAGGGCACGGTCCGCCGCCGCTCGGGCCTCGTCGAAACGGCCCTCCAGATGCAGGAGCATGGCCCGGACCATGGCAAGGCGCCAGTGCCACTGGCCGTCGCGCAGCCGCTGCACCAGCGGGCCAAGCACCGAGACTTCCTCGGTGAGATCGACGATGCGTCCGAGCTGCGCAAAGGCCTCGATCCGCCACAACAACCCCCAGGCCGTGTAGTCGTCGTTGCCGATCCGGCGGCCGAGCGCCGTGGCACGGCGCGCCAGTTCGAGCCGTTCCTCGACGTGCTCGAGGCCCACGAACCGGGCATGGTCGGCCTGCATGGCAATGAACTCCGCCTCTGGATCCCTCGTGCCGTCGTCGCGCCCTGACGCATCGAGGTCGTAGTAGCGTTCGCCCTGCCACTCGTCGCCGGTGGCTGCCAGCTGTGCGCGGAGCCTGCTGCGTCGGACCCGGTCCTGGTCGCCGAGCAGCGGCAGTGCCTCGATGCATAGGGCATGGATGCGTGCGGCCAGCGCGCGGTCGGAAACCCCCTGCAACACCGTGGCCGTGTCTGCAAGCAGGGTTCCGTCATCGGTTTCACGGGCCAGGGCTATCGCCGCCTCGCAGGCGCCCCACGCGGCTGCAATATCGCCGGCATGGAAATGGGCGCCGGCCAAGGCCAGATGCAGGCCGCCGAGGGGAATCCCGGGTCGCGGCGTTTTCCCGTAGGCCGCGATGGCCTCGGAGAATTGATGCGCGGCGCATTCGTGCTCCCGCCGTGCCGATGCGCTTTTGGCCGCTTCGAGGGCGGCCCGGAAGCCTGATTCGGGCGCGGCATTGGCCTGGGACATGCCCCATTCTAGATCCGGGATGCGTGGCTTGGTGAGTGGTTCCACGGATGCGCCGGGGGAAAGGCCCGGCGCACACTGGTGGCAGCCCGCAGCACCGATGTTGCCGGTCGCCATGAGGAAGGAAAGTTCCATGTCAACCCCGTCAATTTCACTCACTCGCGGACGTGGAGGAAGCATCTCGCGCTTTGGGGCCATTGGCCTCGCAGGGGCCGTGGCCAGCGCCCTGTCGGCCATCGTGCTACTCGCATATCCGCCGCAGGTCGCACCCGAAATGTTCAGTTACCCGTTTGACGCCGCCGGGTTCACCGCGGTCCAGGTCTTTTTTGCCCTGCAACACGCCGCCCTGGTGCTTCTGCTTATTGCCTTGTTGCGGTCGAGCGCGGTGGGAACGTCGCGGTTGGCCCGTTGGGGGACCTGGATTTCCATCCTGGGCATGGGTCTCGTGGGAATCGTCGAACTTGTCGCCATCACCGCGGCCCATGCGGTGGTCGGGGATTCCCTCTACAATTTGGTCTCCGGCCTCTACGCGATCCCGTCATTGATGCTTGGCGTCGGGATGGTCTTGGCGGGAGCCGGCGTGTTGCGTGAAAAGGGCTGGCGCGGCCCGGCGCGGTTCCTGCCGCTGTTGGCGGGCGTGTGGGTCTTTGCCGTTCTGCTTCCCGCTCTGGCCGGCACCAACATGATGGGCAGGATTGCCATCTTCCTGTGGATGGTCATCTTCGCTGCGCTGGGTTGGGTCCTGTGGCGGGGGAACGAGCACGGGGAACTCCGGAATTGAAACCGGAAGCCGAGGGCTCCGGAGGCGGGAAAACCGCCGCCGGGGCCCTCGGTAGCGCCTACGCCTGTTTGCAGCATTTGTGCGGCGTGTGCGATCTTGGAAGTATCCCCGGCAGGGGGATTCCGGACGATGGGTGCCGTACCCGGTGTGCGACAAGACGGCCCGCGAGGAGTCTTGTCATGTCGTGGTTGATTCTCATTGTTTCCGGTGTTCTGGAGGCCGTCTGGGCCACCGCCTTGGGCAAGTCGGAGGGCTTTACCAAGGTGGCCCCCACCGTTGTCTTTGCCGTGGCCCTGGTGCTGAGCATGGCCGGCCTGGCCTACGCGATGCGGGAATTGCCGGTCGGCACCGCCTACGCCGTGTGGGTCGGGATCGGTGCGACGCTGACCGTCATCTATGCGATGGCAACCGGCGCCGAATCCCTTTCGATCCTTAAAGTGGTCTTTCTCCTGATGATCATTGGCGGCGTCATCGGCCTTAAATCCCTTCATTCATAGCTGAATTTCCCTGGGATAAGTATCCGCTGATCCCCGGTCCCCGGCGGAGCCACTTTCCGGTATGACAATAAAGATTTCAGTGTATGCCTTCTTTGCTGTCATGAATCTTGATACGTTGAAAAGGCGGCGCCACCTCGTGCGCACCGGAGCCCAGAAGGTAGCCGGGTTCGGGGCGAAGCGGGGAAAGACGTCTTTTCGGCTATTCCCGGGGGGGAAACATGGAAACCTTGACGACCCGCAAAAAAATATCCAAGAAATGGATTGTGATCATCGCGGCGGCCTTGCTGGTTATCGGTGGCGTGGCATACGCCTACTGGTCCAACATTGGTTCGGGCACGGGCACCGCCGACACCGGCACGAACCAGAGCCTTGTAATCAACCAGACCAGCACGGTGACGGGTCTTGCCCCGGGCCTGCCAGCCCAGCCATTGAGCGGCAATTTCGACAATCCCAACTCGGGCCCGGTGTATGTCACTGCGGTCACCGCAACGGTGACGGGTACGGATAAGACCGGGTGCACCGCCACGGACTACACCATTGCCGGAACGGCCGCGGTGAACGCGGAGGTTCCTGCCGGCAGCGGCGTCGGTTCTTGGTCGGGGTTGACGATCCAGTTCAACAACAAAGCCACAAACCAGGATGCCTGCAAGAACGCCGTGGTGAGCATAAGCTACACCGGCAGCTAAGGAGAGACCTGTGGGGCCGCGCCTCGGCGAGGAGCGCGGCCCTGACGTCTCTGGCTCTCGTCCGTCTCCAAGCGGGAGGTCCGTTCTCGTGGCTAGGATGCCCACAACCACTGCCATCGCTCAGGATGACCGGGCGGTGGCAAGGCCCCTGTTCTGGACGGTTTTCTGCCTCGCCGCAGCAGTACTGCTCGGCTCAGCGGCGTGGGGGTTCTGGAGTGGTTCGAGTGGCGGCACCTCCCAGGCGGGCACCGGGACGTTGCTGGCGCCCGCTGCAGTCACGGCGTCTGCCCCAGCGGAAGGTTCGACGGTGACGGTGAACTGGACCGCCGCACAACTGGGCAGCGGCCAGTCCGCCACCGGATACTACGCAACCCGCATCCGCAACAGTGACGGTGCCACGTTTGCCGCATGCGGCACATCCGTGAGCAGCCCCATCTCCGGGCTGAGCTGCTCCGACACAGGTGTCGCCGACGGGACCTACCACTACACCGTGACCGCAATGTTCGGCAGCTGGACCGCGAGGAGTCCTTCGAGCGGCAATGTAACCGTCGTGAACGATGCATCGCTGCCCAGCATCAACGTGACGTCCATTGCTCCGGCGCCGAACAGCAGCGGCTACAACAACACCAGCCCTGTCACGGTGAACCTGGCGGCCTCCGGGGGCGCCGGGGTCGTCTCCATCACCTACGCCATCGACTCCGGAAACCCTGTCACAGTGATGGGCTCCACGGCTGCGGTGTCCGTCGCCGGGGACGGGATCCACACCGTGACCTACTCGGCCAGGGACCTGCTGCTGCGAAACAGCCAGACCGGGTCCGTGTTGGTAAGAATCGACACCACCGCTCCGGCCGCGCCTCCCGGTCCGGTCCTGTCCGCCTCGAGTGACAGCGGGGTTTCCGCGACAGACCGGGTCACGAAGGCCACCACCCAGACCTACACCGGGACCGCGGAATCCGAATCCACCGTGACCCTCTACGACGGGGCAACGGTCATCGGATCCGGCACGGCCACCGGCGGAAGTTACGCAATCACAACCAGCACCCTGGCCGCGGGCACCAAAACCATCACCGCGAAGGCCACCGACCTTGGCGGCAACACCTCGCCCGCGTCTGCCGCAACCGCCGTCACGATCGACACCACCGCACCCTCCACGCCCGCAGCGCCTACCCTGGCCGCGGCGAGCGACAGCGGGAGCTCGTCAACGGACCGGATCACCAAGGTCACCACCCCTGCGTTCACCGGCACCGGCGAGGTAGCCTCCACCATCACCCTGTTCAACGGAACCCTCGCCGTCGGGACGGCCACCGCCAACGCCGGGGCGTACACGGTCACCTCCAGCGCCCTGACCGGCGGCGCCAAAACCATGACAGTCAAGGCCACCGACGTGGCCGGCAACTCTTCCCCCGCATCGCCGGGAACAGCCATCACCATCGACATCACGGCACCGGGCAAGCCCGGCCGCCCGGTGCTGGCCGCGGCGAGCGACACAGGCCGGCTGACCACGGACTCGATCACCAGGATCGCCACCCCCACGCTTACCGGCACGGCCACGGCCGGGACCATCGTGACCTTGTACGACGGGTCCAACGCCGTCGGGTCCGCCACCGCAGTATCCGGATACTCGATCACCACCAGCACGCTGAGCAGCGCCTCGCACACGATCACCGCAAGGGCCGCCGACGTCGCAGGGAACCTTTCCGCCGCCTCGACAGCCCGAACCGTGACCATTGATACGGTGGCACCCGCCGCGCCACCGGCCCCGACACTCAGCGCCGCCAGCGACACCGGCAAGTCCAGCAGCGACAGGATCACCAAGGCGACCGCACCCGTCATCACCGGCACCAACGAATCCAAGGCCATCGTGGTCCTCTATGACGGAGCCACGGTCATAGGCACGAAGACCACCACCGGCACGACGTTCTCCATCACGTCGCCGACCCTGGCATCCGGTGCCCACACCCTTACCGCGACGGCAACCGACATTGCCGGGAACACCGGAAACGGTTCGGCGGCGACAACGATCACCATCGACACAACGGCCCCCGCGGCCCCCGCGGCCCCGGCTCTGACGGCTGCGAGCGACACCGGAATCTCGGCCATCGACCGGATCACCAAGGTCACCACCCCGTCCTTGTCGGGCACGGCCGAAGACGGATCCACGATTTCCCTGCGCGATGCCTCGGCCCAGACCGGCGCGTCCGTCACAACAATCGGCGGCGTCTACACCGCCACGACCGGAATCCTTGCCGGCGGGAACCACGCCATCACCGCAGCCGCCACGGACGTCGCCGGAAACACGGGGCCGGCCTCGCCTTTCACCACCGTCACCATCGACACGACGGCACCGTCAGTGGCCCTCAACCAAGCATCCGGACAGGCCGATCCGACTACCGGGACAACGATCAACTACACCGCCACGGCCACCGAAGACCTCTACGGACTGGCGGGTGCCGGAATCACCTTGACCGGAACGGCCGGAGCCACCACCGCCGCCGTCTCCGGTTCCGGCACGAGCTTCAACATCGCCGTCAGCGGCATGACCAAAACCGGCACCGTCATCCCGAAAATCGGTGCCGGTGCAGCTCAGGATACGGCCGGAAACGCCGTGGCCGCCTCCACGAGCACCGACAGCACCGTCACGTTCACCGATGCCACCGCCCCGGCCGTGGCTATCGTCTCCTTCACCGCCGGGGCTGGCCAGACCGCCACCCTGACAGGCACCGCAGGAGTCGGTCCAGGCGATGGCACCACTGTTACCGTCGTGCTGTGTACCGTGAATGTCTTCCCCTGCGCAGCGGGAAACACCAAAGCCACCCTGACCCCGGCCGTTGCCGCACAAACGGGGGGTTGGACAGTCACCACGGGAACACTTGGAACCAATCCCGTCCTCTATGCCCGGGCCACCCAAAACGACCTCACCGGCAACATCGGCCAGAGCCCCGTCATAGGCCCCAGGTCCATTCCGTAGCCGACCATGCACGAGCGCTCCGTACTCGGCCATGGTTGCAGGCGAGGAACGCTTGCGGGCACCGAGGGTCCTGCCGCCCCCGCCGGTGGGCACTATGTTGGGTCTTGGTAGGCTCCTGTTGTTTCCAGCGATCTCGGGGGTGCACGGGGCACGGCCCCGAAATCTCCTCGGTCTTGATCGCACTCTTTCTCTTGGCGGTCATCGGCGGTGTAATCTTTTCCCGCTTACCCTTGCCCGGAGCGCCCCCTCAAGCATAGGTTTGGGGAACTGATGGCCGTTTTCTTGGGGGAGAAGCCATGGATCACTATGAGTACCTGGAAGTCCGGCGCGCCTCGTCGAACAACCAGATCAATGCCGCCGCCCGTTTGGCGATATGGCGGAACCGCAGCGACGCAGCCGAAACCGAGCGGATCATGGCCGCATGGTTCATCCTGGGGGACCCGGAGAGGCGATTCGACTACGACTGCTGGCTGCTGACAGACCGTCCGCCCGGCGAACCGTACCCGCCGGTGGAGCGAATCGCCGTTGCGGAACTCGTTCCAGAGGCCCAACCACCCCGGGCTGCGGGGGATGCCGATGCGTCGCCACGGGAGCCGGGGCCTTTGGCGTCTGGCTGCGTGTCCGGTGGCCCGCATGCTGCTGGACACTTCAACGCGGAGCCAAAGAAATTGCCGTCCGCGCCACCGCCGGTTGCATCTCAAGCTGCTCCGCCGCCGGTTGCATCGCCAGCTGCTCCGCCGCCTTTCAACCCGGAGCAGCTGTCCTGGTGGGAAGAGGCGCTGGGCCGCGAGGAAACCATAGGACCCGGCCACAACGTGCTGCGCCGGCTG
This sequence comes from Paeniglutamicibacter sp. MACA_103, assembly GCF_045798555.1. Classification (NCBI taxonomy): domain Bacteria; kingdom Bacillati; phylum Actinomycetota; class Actinomycetes; order Micrococcales; family Micrococcaceae; genus Paeniglutamicibacter; species Paeniglutamicibacter sp. MACA_103. The sequence goes on from NZ_JBIXLN010000004.1 coordinate 118,851, forward strand.
CTGGTCCTTGGCATCATGGCCGTGGTGGCGGGTCTAGTTGTCTATCTCGTGACCACCGCCGGGTCGGTTGCCACCTTGCTGCCCATCGGGTTGTGCGCGCTGGCGCTGGTCCTCATTGGCCGGCTCTGGCCGCGGGCTGCCTCGCGTCGGGCGGTGGACCAGCGCGTGTTTGGCATCGGCGGCGGCGCCTTGTCCGGCGGGTCGAGCCGGTTCAGCAAGGAAAACGTGGCCAAGGGGGTGGCGGGGGAACGGCGCACCGCATTGGCCCTCGAGGCGCTTCTGCGCATCCCCGGAACACGGATCTTTCATGGGCTGCAGTTTCCAGGAAGCCTGGTGGCCGACATCGACCACGCGGTGGTCAACGGCGACCGGGTGTTGTTCCTCGATTCCAAGTTCTGGAAGCCGGGCGAATACCGGTGGCTGGAAGCGGACAAACTGGGCTATGTACGGGGACGCCGCGTGGACCGACGTGACATCCACATGGACCAGCTCCAGCTGCATCCACTCACGGCCAAGGCCGCAGCCGAGGTCGGCTGCCACGTGCTGATCCATCCCAATGCCGAAGGGGCCATCACGTTCACCCCGGGCGGGCACATCTCCCCGACCGGGATCCCGGCAACCGATATCAAGGACGGCATGGAGATGATCGGGCGTTGGCTGCTGCAGGGACGGAAGTCAGGCCTGGTGGATCGCTACGTAATGGCGCGGATGATCGCGATGCTCAAGTAGCGGCGCTTGCGAACGATTCACTGACCCGTGGTGCGGTGGACGTGGACAAGGGAACCGCCGAATAAGGTGGTTCCCTTGTCGAATAGCGTGCCGCTACGGGCCGGAGTGTCCGCACTCGCCGTCGAGCTTGTGTCCGAACCAAGCGGGGCTGCTGAAATCGGTGAGTCCGTCGGAGGTGGCGATGAGCGACCTCAGGTCGCTTTGGGTTGAGTGGTGGCCGTATCCGGGCGTAACCCCGGGAACCTCTGCCACGTCGCCGAGCGGGTGATGCTCGTTGGCGGTGGTGTTGGCGCAGTCGACCGACTCAACGATCGGGTGGATGGTCGCCGAAGCGGCCGGGATGAAGGCGAAGGTTGCCATGGCGAGCACGGCACCAGCAGTGAGCGATCTTCTCATGAGTCCCATGTGCATAATTCCTGTGCGAGTAGGGTGGAGCGCGGGACCGCGTCCCACCCTAAGTAAGCGCCCGGACCGGGCAATTCACAAGGTCTGCAAACGTGCTTTTCGGGCCTAAATTGCAAGGCCCGGGCACCACGGCTCCACGCAAGCCGGATGCGGCAGGGCTGGACACCGCCGAGCGGCATCCGGCCCCAACCTGCAGGCTACTCGGCGCCGGCGTGCGTCAGCACCTGCACCTGGTCGGCAAACCGGACGCTAAGTCCAGATTCCCTGCCGGTGACCGTGGTGATGGAGCTGCCTGCAACGAAGGTCCAGGGGCCGCTCGGACAAGAATCGGGCTTCGGTCCTTCGGTTTCGGACACGACGCTGGCCCCGTCGGCGAGTCCGGTCAGCAGGAACCCCGTGACCTTGTCCTGCGGATTGGTGCGTGCTTCGTGAAGGAGCTCGCCGGTGGTGCTTGCCTGGACCACGTGCTTGCGGTCCTGGGTCTTCCCGTTGTTTGCATTGAAGCAGGACCAGGTGGTGGTCGAGGTCGATTCCGCGTTCAGTGCGAACGAAACCCCGGTGTGATTGGCCTGCAGGTCGTGGTCGTTCCAGCCGAACGCGTCGTGCACGTCGCCCTTGCCGACGAACCCGGTTCCGGTGGACGTGTCCACCGACCAATCGGCCGATGCCGGCGTGGCGGCAAAAAGCGCCGCGGCCGCGAATCCGGACATGGCAAATAGAGCCATCGATTTCTTCATGCTTCCCCCAAGATTAAGTTGTCTCCCCAAAACACGACCTGAAAACGGTCGTTGACGTGGACACTAGCAGATGGGTATGCGCCCAGTAAATGGCCCGTGAAGTCCGTGGGGAAACTGGCCGCAGCGGCGGTGATGCCCGGGGCAGACAGGGGTCAAGATCGCGACTAAGCTGGGCCGCAAACACCGGCAACCCGACGCGCTGCACCAGCAGGAGGACCACTGTCATGGGCTACACGCACAGCATCACCGTTTCGCTGGAATGGGAGGAAGCGGTGGCCCGCATCAAGGAGGCCCTGGGACGCCAGGGGTTCGGGGTGCTCACCGAGATCGATGTGCGCGCCGTCCTGGCGGCGAAGATCAGTCCGGAATCGGCCGACCGGATCGGCGACTACCTGATACTGGGGGCCTGCAACCCGCACCTGGCCAACCGCGGATTGCTCACCGAACCCGAACTCGGGGCGCTGCTGCCATGCAACGTGGTGGTCCGCCGGGCCCTGGACGCGACCGAAACCACGATAGAAACCATCGACGCGCAGGTCCTCGCCCGGATCAGCGGCAACCCGGCGATTCGCGAGATCGCCGCCGACGCGGACACCCGGTTGAAAGCAGCCTTGGATCAGCTGCGCGGCGCCTGAACGGACATGTTTTTCGGCGGCGCGTGCGTGCCATTGAATGCCGGTTCCGCCGGACCTACCCTGTAGATGTCCAACACGAGGGGGAGGCATCATGAAGCGCTGGTTGGCCGTGGTTGCGGTCTTGGCATTGGCACCGTTGGGCGCCGGTCCGGCGGCAGCGGCGCCGAACATCTACCACACGATTTCTTCCACCCACGGGGGCGCTTATGTGGCAGCGGAGGACGGCTGCGAGCTGACGGAGGTGTTCCTCTCCTCGAGCGTGGCCATGTACGCAGCACAGCCAGGACCTGTCAACAAGCAGGGGTTGACCTCTGTCTTCGTGCGCGTCACCGACACTTGCGGGAGCGTGACGGCGGCCGCCGGCGGCGGTGGGGTCCTGTTCGAGGCAGAGGCCATGAACATGGCCAAGCTGGTGGCCGACCCGAGGCTGCGAAACGCCTCGGTGTCCACCACCATGGAGGGCACGGACGCCGACGGCAACCCGGTCACCGTGGAACTGAACGCCACCTGGACCGGAACCGGGGAGCTGGAGCACACCACCATCAGCAACCCGGACCACTTCCCGGACGGGAACGTCGTCGCGGTCGACAACAACCTGCGCCGCGACGCGGTCGCCGAAGTCAGCGTGGAGGTTGCCGGACGCTCGGTGTCGGGGACCGATGAGGGGGCCAGCCTGGAACTGGTCAAGGCGAATTGCGTGGAGGTGGCCCGGCCCGGCGTCGAGGGGTTCTTCCCCTGCTTCGGTTTCCCCGGATAGTGCCTCGGCAAGCCGACCCCGGCGGCCATCCATGGGTCGCCGGGGTCGGGCATGTGTCCACCGGTCCGTGAAGGAACCGGGGGAGCCCGCCCCGGCTACGGACGTGCCGTGTTTGCTGCCGATCGATTCGCGGCCGCGGCCAGGTACTCCTCGGCGCCGGCCGGGTCCAGGAACCACTCGCCGAAGTCCGCCGGGTCATCGAATCCGTTGGCGAAACGCGAAGCGATCTCGGGGTACTGCGCTGCGGAGCCGAGCAGCTTGAGGACGTGCGGGGGCGGCGGGGACAGCAGGGCATTGGTCCAGTCGACGACGGGCTTGGCCTGGGCGAAGTAGGCCTCGAACGTGGACTCCTGGAAGGCGCGGTCGAAAGCGGCGTCGCCGTGGGCGAGGATCTGCTCCAGGTAGACCTGCGCGCAACGCGATGCGTTGTTGGTTCCCTGTCCGGTGATCGGGTCGTTGAGCACCACGACGTCGGCCATGCCCAGCACGGTCCTGCCCGAGGGCAGCACTGCGACCGGGTGGCGCACCGTCGGCGGGTACCGGCCCTGCAAAACGCCCAGCGGGTCGGTCAGGGACGACCCGGCAGCCCGGTCCGCCTCCCACGGCAGGAAGGTGCGCAGGATCCGCAGCGAGTTCTCGAAGTGCGCCTGGGGGCCGAGGCCGCCCCAGGAATCCATGGGGCCACCGGGCACGCCCTCGAAGACCATGATGTGGCAGGGGCCGCTCAGCGTCAGCGCGGGGAAGACGAAGTATTCGCCGACGCCGGGAATCAGGTTGAAGCTCACCGTCGAATACTCCGGTTCCGGGGCAAGCCCGTGGACGTAGGTGAGGGCGAGCGCCCGCTGCGGGGCGTCGTGGACGGAGCGGGCCGCGTCGCGGGTGAAGAGCCGTGCGATCTCGCCCTTGCCCGCGGCGACGATCACCAACTCGTCCTCACGGGCGTAGCGTTCGAGGTTCTCGACGCCTGCGTCCTCGAAGACCAGCTCGCCGCCGCGTTGGGAGAAAAGCTCCATCAGGACCGGGTACTTGATCCGCTGGTCGATGGACTGGGCGGGTGCCTCCAGCCGGGCCCGCCAGCCGAAAAGCTTGGTGCCGGATTGGTCCGGGTCCGGGACGCTGAGCCCGATGCCTTGGACCGGCGGCGCGTCGAGCCACTGGTCGATCCCGACGGAGCGCTCGTAGGAGAGAGGCGTGGGGAACATGCACTGGCTGGAAGCCACCCGGCCGGCACGGATCTCGTCGGGCGTCCGGTTGGATACCAGGCGGACCTCGTATCCGGCCTGCAACAGCCCGAGGCCGAGCTGCAGGCCCGACTGGCCGGCACCGACGATCGTTATTTTTCGCTGGCCCATGTCACTTGCCTTTCGTCGCGGAAACGGGGGCGTGGAGCGGAGGAAGGGAATGGCGGGGACGCACGGTGCATTGACGCCCCGCGCGTTGCCGAGACCTCCAACATCCCTTCCCGGGCCTCGGATGTACGTGCTGACTGGTCATTCCACCAGATGAGGCTCGGAGGTCCCGACAGATTCGAGCGTACCTTTAGTGGGCTTTGAATACATGCCCAAAATCCGTCCGGGTGCCCGCTGGACCCGTCCTCCGACGAGGTCGCGGGGATCCCTTGGCCCGGAGCGAAAGGCTCCCTCCCGGGGCCACGCGCACAAGTCACTGCCACAACCAGCGGCGGGAAGGGTAGCCGCCGTGCCGGGTCCAACAACCCGCCCGTGAGCGGCCGGGGGGAGGAGGCCGTTGGCCAGTGGTCGCTAGAGTTGCGGCACGCAAGCGCCGGTGCCCAGCAGGGCAAGTCCGGCCCGGTCCCCGTCTGCCAGCGAGGTGACCCCCACGTTGTCATCGTGCATCAATTGGTTGCGGTCTTCGGTGTGCCCCATACCTACCACGTGGGCGAGTTCGTGGATGATGACCGCACGAAGAAGCGCGGGGCCCTCCCGATGTGCCAGGAACGGAGCCAATGCGGGGGCATCGAGTTTTACCTGGCCGGCCACGTAGACCATTGGATGCCCGGGTACATGGGCAACGGCGCTCCCGCCCAGTCCTGCCACTTCGCCGGCCAGGCCGGGAGTTTCCTCTGGGGTTGACCAGGCGATCAGAACCGGGGCCCACCGCTTGCCGTAGCGCTCGGGCTGGAACTTCTTGCGTTGCTCGGTGGGGGCCTCGCTGGTGGGTCCGTCGTAGATGAACCGCAGCCCGGTGGCGGAGGAAATTTCCGCGATGCCCTGGTGGATCAGTTCCTCGCCTCCGGGCGGGGAATCTTGCGGTCTGATCACATAGCGGACGGGGCGACAAGGATCGTAGGCGACGAAGTCCTGTTCGGGATCCGGGGAGGGCAGTAGCCGGAAGGATCCGGAGCCGGTGCCGACCGGTGGCGTGCCCAGGGGATCCGCGGCCGCATCGACTCCGCGCGGAGGAACATCGGAGCCGGGAACCAGGGGGTTGAGCGCCGGCATGATGTGACGATCAAGGATCGCTGGACTGTAGTAGAGCCCGACCAGCAGTGCGATGACCAGCAAGAGGTTCCATTTGCGGCGCGCCCCGCGCCCGCGCCGGGATTTCCGAAGGCCTGACGTCTTGGGGGGAGGACCGGGGCGGGAACCGAACACCAGCGCCTCGGCACGGCGAACATCCTCGTCAAGAACCCATTGCGGGACTCTTCCGCTGGGCGAACTCCGCGGCCGCCCGTTCCGGTTCCCGAATCCGGGTTCCTGGTTCCACTGGTTTTCGTGCGGCATTTTTCCCCCAAGGTTTGTGCCTGTGCGGGGCTCCCCAGCCCCGCACAACCCAGCATAGGTGGAAATGCCGCAAATCGGGGGCGGGATCTCTCCCGCCCCCGATTTGTGAGTGGCTATGCCGCGAGCGCGGCTTCCCGGCCCGCGGAAACCCGCAAGCCCGACTCGTCTGCCGTTACCGTGACAGTGCCCCCGGCGGCCAGCTCGTCAGTGACCAAGAGGTCCGCGACCCTGTCATCGAGCTCGCGCTGGATCACCCGGCGCAGCGGGCGGGCTCCGAACTCCGGTTCGTGGCCTTCCTCGGCGATCCACGCGACCGCCGCCTCATCGACATGCAGGCCGATACCGTGGGCGGCGAGCCGGGCCTCGGTGCGGCGCAGCTGCAGCCGCACGATCTCCCGCAGCTGCTCGGCCTCCAGCTTCCGGAAGAGCACCGTCTCATCGATCCGGTTCAGGAACTCCGGACGCATGGTCTCACGCAGCCGGCCCATGACCTTGGCGCGCAGCTCGCGCTCGGACCCGGCCCCGGAATCGGAGCCGAAGCCCAGCGGGGCGCCGCGGCTGGCAAGGAACTCCGAACCCAGGTTCGAGGTCATGATGATGACCGTGTTGCGGAAGTCCACGGTGCGCCCCTGCCCGTCGGTGAGCCGGCCGTCGTCGAGCACCTGCAACAGCAGATTGAACACGTCGGGGTGCGCCTTCTCCACCTCGTCCAGCAACACCACCGAGTAGGGGCGCCGACGGACGCGCTCGGTCAGCTGCCCGGCCTCGTCGTAGCCGACGTAGCCCGGAGGGGCGCCGACCAGCCGGGAGACCGTGTGGCGCTCGCCGAATTCGCTCATGTCGAACCTGACCATCGCGGATTCGTCGCCGAAGAGCGAGGCCGCAAGGGCCTTGGCCAGCTCCGTCTTGCCCACGCCCGTGGGACCCAGGAAGAGGAAGCTGCCGACCGGGCGGTTCTCATCCCCCAGCCCGGTCCGGGAGCGGCGAACCGCCTTGGCAACGGCGGCCACAGCATCGTCCTGCCCGACGACCCTGTCGTGAAGTTCGTCCTCGAGCCGGGCTAGGCGAACCTTGTCGTCCTCGGTCAGCCGCGCGGCCGGGATGCCGGTGGCGCGGGCGATGACCTCGGCGATCTGGGTCTCGTCGACCACGGCGGCGGTGGTGTCGGCGGTGCCCTCCAGCGCCTCGGCCAGGCGGGCGTTCAGTTCCTCGGCCTCGTCGCGTAGGGCCGAGGCGTCCTCGTAGCGCTCCTGCGCCACCGCCCGGTCCTTGGCCTCGGCGAGCTCCGCGATCTGCGACTTCAAGGCCTCGGTGTCCACGCCCGGTCCGCGCTTGAGGCCCAGCCGGGCACCGGCCGTGTCGATCAGGTCGATGGCCTTGTCCGGCAGGAACCGATCGGTCACATAGCGGGCCGACATCTCGACCGCGGCGCGGATCGCCTCGTCGGTGTAGGTCACCTTGTGGTGCTGGGCGTAACGGTCCTTCAGCCCGTGCAGGATCGCCACGGCATCCTCGATCGAGGGCTCGGGAACGGTCACCGGCTGGAAGCGGCGCTCCAGGGCGGGGTCCTTCTCCACCTTGCGGTACTCGGCCAGCGTGGTGGCCCCGATGAGGTGCAGTTCGCCGCGGGCCAGCCGGGGCTTGAGGATGTTGCCCGCGTCCATGGACCCGTCGCCCCCGCTGCCGGCGCCGACCACGGTGTGCAGCTCGTCGATGAAGACGATCACTTCCCCGTCCTGCGCGGCGATCTCGTCCATGGTCTGGGTCAGGCGTTCCTCGAAGTCGCCGCGGTAGCGGGTTCCGGCGACCATGGCTGGCAGGTCGAGCGCGATCACGCGCTTGTCCTTGAGCTGTTCCGGAACTTCGCCCGCGACGATGGCGCGGGCCAGTCCCTCGACCACCGAGGTTTTGCCGACGCCGGCCTCGCCGATCAGCACCGGGTTGTTCTTGGTGCGCCGGGCGAGGATCTCGATGGTCTGCTCGATCTCCTCGGCGCGGCCGATCACCGGGTCCAGTTCGTCCTCGACCGCACGTTTGGTGAGGTCCATGCCGAACTTGTCCAGTAGTGGCGTCTCGCCCCTGGTTGGCTGGCCTGCCGGGGCGGACTGCTGCGGTGCCGGTGCGGCGCCGGAGGGTTGTTGGTCGGTGCCCTCGGCGGCGGCCTGCAGGGTCTGCGGGGTGACCCCGGCGGCTCCTAGCACCTGCCCGGCGGGCGATTCGGTGTTGAGCACGAAGGCCAGGAACAGGTGCTCGGGATCGATGTAGGTGGAGCCGAAGGCGCGGGCCACCTGGTAGGCATCCAGCAGCGCGCGCTGGGCCGACGGAGTCAGCGCGGGGGTGGATTCGGTGCGTTGCGGCCCGGATTCCGGTAGGCGCTGTTCGGCGTCGCGGGCGATCGCCGCGGCGTCGGCCCCGGAGCGGCGCAGGGCCTCGTCGACGGGCTCGACATCGAGCATCACGCGCAGCAGGTGCAGCGCGTCGATGTCGGTGTGGCCGTGTTCGACGGCGAATTGCGCGGCACGGGTCAGCACCTCGTGCGTGTGGCGGCTGAGCAGTCGGGTGATGTCAACCGGGCGCCCGAAGCGGCTGGTGCGCTGGCCTTGCAGGTAGCGCGCCAGGAAATCCTCGAAAGAGCCGTTGCCGGCGCCGGACGGGCCAAAGAATGCTGGCATGTTTCCTCCTATGGATACTTGAGTGCCATTGACTCAAGTTAACGCGGATGCCAACAGGATATTCCCGGGCGCCCTTCCGTAGGCGCCGTGTTCGCCGATGGCGAGATGGATCCGGGTGGCCGTCGACGGGGCCGGTCGGTGCTGTGTTGCGCGTCACGGCAATGTCGGGAATCGAGAGCCCCGCAACACCGTTGAAACTCATTGACGCATCAAGCACAACACCCCAGACACAGGAGACTCCCCCTATGGCAACCACCGTCCTTACCCTCGTCGGTTCCCTGCGCAACGGTTCCACCAACCAGCAGCTGGCCGAGGCCACCGTCGCGAACGCCCCCGAGGGCGTCGAGGTGAACCTCTACTCCGGTATCGAGGACATCCCGTTCTACAACGAGGACATCGACGTCGAGGGCCAGGTTCCCGCCGCCGCTGCCGCACTGCGCGAGGCCGCCGGTGCCGCCGACGCCCTGCTGCTGGTTTCCCCGGAGTACAACGGCACCATGCCGGCCGTGCTGAAGAACGCCATCGACTGGCTGTCCCGTCCGTTCGGCGCCGGCGCCGTTGCGGGCAAGCCGGCCGCCGTCATCGGTACCGCCTACGGACAGTTCGGCGGCGTGTGGGCCCAGGACGAGGCACGCAAGGCAGTCGGCATCGCCGGCGCCACCGTGCTGGAAGACGTCAAGCTCTCCATCCCGGGTTCGCTGGTCCGCTTCGCCGAGACCCACCCGAAGGACGACGCCGAGGTCGTCGGCCAGGTCGCAGCCGTGCTCGAGGGCATCCGCGCCGCCGCCGAAAGCAACTAATTTCGATTCCCGATTGACCCCTTCGGGTCGATGAACGCACGTGTGGCCGGTACCTTCGGGTGCCGGCCACACGTGCGTTTGCCCCGGCCCGGCGGCCGACGGGGAGTGCTTGCCGGAAAGGCGCACACCGATGGCGGCCGATGCGGACCGAAACGCATCGGGTCCGCTGCCTGGCACGTGGCTAGGATTGGCACATGAACGACGTGATGACGCTGCGCTTCCTTGCCGCACCGACCGATGTTTCCGAAGACGGGCTCACGGTCCAGGCCGGCCGGGTGCTCGAATGGATCGACAAGGCCGGGTACGCCTGCGCCGTCGGCTATTCGGGAGGGTATTGCGTCACCGCCTACGTCGGGAACGTCCACTTCACCCGGCCCATCGAAAACGGCGACCTAATCGAGGTCACCGCCCGGATCGTGCACACCGGGCGCAGCAGCATGCAGGTGGTGGTCACCGTCGACGCCGCCGACGTGCGCGAACGCGTCTTCAAGCCCGCCATGGACTGCATCCTGGTCTTCGTGGCGATGGACGAGGAACGCCGCGCCAAGGCGGTCCCGCCCTGGGAGCCGGCCGATGCCGAAGCCGAGCAGCTGGCCCAGGGGGCCGCGGACCGCGTGGCCGCGCGTGCCGAGATCCGCGATGCCATGCGGGCCCAGGAATACACGGATGCTGGCACCGCGCCGCGGGAACGCTTCCGGTTCCTGGCGTCGCCAGGGGACGTGAACTGGGGCGGGAACGCGCACGGCGGGATCGTGATGCGCTGGATCGACGAGGTCGCGCGGGCCTGCGCCATGGGCTGGTGCGGCAAGGATGCGGTGGCCGTCTACTCCGGCGGCATCCACTTCACGAACCCGATCCACATCGGAGACATCGTCGAGCTCGAGGCCCGGCTGATCCACACCGGCCCGCACTCCATGCACATCGCCGTGCACGTGCGCGCCCGGGACCCCCGCGATACGCAGTGGCGCGACACGACCCAATGCATGACCATCTTCGTCACCCGCGACGAGTCCGGGCGGGCCTCCGAAGTTTCGCAGCTGGTGCCCGCCAACGAGGAGGACCGGCGGCTGGATGCGCACGCAGTGGACCTGGTCCGCCGGCGCGCGGAGCTGAGCCCCCTGCGATTCGCCACGCCGCGGGTGTACTGAGTCGGCACCTTAGCCCGGTTCACGCTTCCTCCGAGCGGATTCGGTCCCCACGCGCCCGGAGCGTCGCCGCTTCGACGATGTCAAGCCTCGGGTGCATGTGGTCCCCGTTCTCGATCTCCCCGGTGAGCCAGCTCAGCGCCAGCCCGTCGCCGGTGTCCTCGAGGATGGCCAGGTTGTTGTCGAACCAGGGGCCATGGATGAGGTTCCAGCCAAACGGCGGGTTGGGCACGTGCGCCCTCCGCGCCATCCAGGCCCCGAAGGGGACGGCGGGACCCAGGGCCAGGGCCGCGGCAAAGTAGCGCAGGAACCGGGGCAGGGGGTTGCGGATCGGCGAGGCGACCGCCTGCAGGATCCTGCTGCCGCCCTCGCGTTCGACTTCGGCGACGTAGGAGAAGTGCACGTCGCCGGAGAGGAACGTGACGCTCTGCGGGGCGGGTCCGCGCCTGCCGTCGGCGACCTCGGTGGCGAACCGGGCCACCTCCTGGAAGCTGCGCTGGAACGCAGCCCAATGTTCAAGGTCAAATGTCCGGCGCAGCCGCTCGCCCAGCCACGCCTTGGGGCCCCTGCGGCTCCGGCCGGAGATGGCCTCGTCCCATGATTCCACGTGGTGCAGTCCCATGGGGAGCAGGAAGGGCAGGGAGGTGCCGATCAGCAGGTGGCGGAAGCCGCCGCGCATCCGCTCGTCGAGCCACGCAAGTTCCGCCGGTTCAAGCAGGGCGCGCCGATCCGGTTCCAGGGTGCGGGCGGCCCGGGAGTCCACCACGATCAGGCGCACGTCATCCCAATCGCGGCAATAGCTCCAGCTGTGGCTTTCGGGCTCGGCGTCGACGCGCGCGGCGAACTCGTCCAGGTCGGCGGTCAGGTCCAGCTCGCCGGGACCCGTGTGGGCAGCGATGCGCCGCCACAGCGGATCCTCCTCCCGCTGGTCGGGGGAGAGGTTTCCGAGGTGTTGGTAGATCCAGTACGAACCGAGGCCGGCAACAATGCGTTCGTGCCACCAGCTGGTCTTCTGCACGTGGTGTTTCCAGTCCAGCGACGAGTTCCAGTCGTCGCGGATGTCGTGGTCGTCGAAGATCATGGCGCTGGGCAGGGTTGCCAGAAGCCAGCGGTTGGCCGGGTCCGACCATGCCAACCGGTACAGGTGGGCGTATTCCTCGAAGTCCTTCAGCTCGGCCCCCGGTGCTTCCTTGATGTTGCGCCGCCTGCGGATGAACTCCTGCATTTCCAGGCTGGTGGAGTCCGCATAGACCTGGTCGCCGAGGAACAACGCCAAATCGGGCCAGCGGCCGTGCCCGGGTGACGCCATGGACAGGGCATAGGCGCGCATCGCGTCGACCCCGTGGGTGCGGTTGCCGGATTCGTCATGCGGAACACTGGTGCGGCAGGATCCGAAGGCCAGCCGCGGTTTCCTGGCGGGGTCCAGGGTCGCGATCATCGAGTCGGGGAAGCCGTCGTCGAGCGGCCAGACCGGGTCCCCGTCCAGATGCACGGCGTAGGGACGCACGCTGCCCGGAGCCAACCCCGACACCTCGACCAGGGCATAGTGGTGGCCGTGGGCACCGAAGGTCGCGGCCCGCCAGGCATCCGCGCCGGAACGGACCTCGACGGTGCAGGCCATCGCGGTTTCGACCCAGATGCTCGCGGTCGTTTGATCCACGTGGCGAAGCAGCGGGCCGAGCAGCAGGCCCTGGGCGGTCTCCGGGCCGGAGCCGGCCGGTGTGGTTCCAGTGCTCATCGGATTTCCCCCCTGGTGGTGCCGGTCAACCCAGAATGGCACACCGGAATCGTCCGGCATAGACCGTTATTCCCTGAAAGCCAGGTCCCCGCCCCCTGTCCCGGTACGGGCAGTGCATAGGATGGGCTGATGAGTCACCCCCGTTACCTGCAGACCCGCCGGCGGTTCGTCCCCGCCGCCCCGCACGAGGTTTTCGAGCTGCTCGCGAATCCCGAAATGCACCCGGTCATCGACGGCTCCGGAACGGTGCGGGCCTCCAGCGGCCAGCAGCAGAGGCTCGCCCTGGGCAGCGAATTCGGCATGCAGATGCGCCTGGGCGTGCCGTATCGCATCAGAAACACCGTGGTCGAATTCGAGCAGGACCGGTCGATCGCGTGGAGGCACTTCAGCGGACACCGCTGGCGCTACGAACTTGACCCCCAGGGGTCCGGGACACTGGTCAGCGAAACCTGGGACGCCAGCCGGTTGCGGCACAAATGGATGCTTCGGCTCCTGGGCTTCACCCGGAGAACCGGGCCGAACATGGAACGGACGCTCGAGCGGCTCGCCGCGCAATTCCCCGACCGCGAAGAGTAGACCCTCCGGAGGGCAAAACACCGTGCGCCACCGTGCATCACGCGCCTCCCGGCGCCGGGCACTAGGCTAAAAGCCATGAGCCAACCACCCGCCCCGGGCCCGTCGAAACCGCGGCTCGCCCCGATGCGCATCACCGTGCCGAGCCGCAGCGACGCCTTCCTGCGCAAGTTCACCGAGGTCATCGGCGGGCCCTTGGGCAGGCACTCCAGCCCGGGGCGGATCACCCCCGGCTTCTTCACCGTCGAGCGCGTGCTGGTCATCTTCACCGTCATCGCCGCGTTGCTGGCCGTTCTCGCGAAGAACGCCTGCCGGCTCAACGGATGGGGCGGCACCAACCCCTACGCGTGGGCCTGTTATTCGGACTGGACGGCTCTCTTCCACGCCCGCGGCTTCGCCGAGAACGCATTCGCCCCCTTCGCCTCCGGCGCGCAGTTCGAGTATCCGGTGCTGATGTCGGTCGTGGCCTCAATGACCGCCGCATTGGTTCCGGCCGGGGAATTCGACAGGGCACTGGCCTTCTTCGACCTGAACCTCTTCCTGGTGGCGGGCCTGTGGCTGGTGGTGGTCGTGGCCACCGCACGCACCGCCGGACGCCGGCCCTGGGACGCCGCCATGGTGGCGCTGGCCCCGGGGATGATCCTGGCCTCCTCGATCAACTGGGACATGTGGGCGGTGGCGTTCCTGGCCCTGGCCATGCTCGCCTGGTCCCGGCAGAACATCTTCCTGGCCGGGGTGCTCATCGGCCTGGGCACCGCGATGAAGGTCTTCCCGCTGCTCTTCTTCGGCGCCGTGATCGTGCTGGCCATCCGCACCGGGCGCTACAAGCCGCTGCTGGTTTCGCTCGCCGGGGCTGCGGTGTCCTGGTTAACGGTGAACCTGCCGCTGGCGATGGTGAACTTCGACGCGTGGAAGCACTTTTTCACCTTCACCGAGGACCGCGGGGCGGGGCTGTCCTCCTTCTGGCACATCTTCAACGTCACCGCAGGCGTGGTGCCGCAGATGCAGGAGCTGGATGCCTCCGCCATCAACGCCCTGGCCCTGGGGCTCTTCGTGGCCAGCTGCGCGTTCATCGCCTTCTTGGGCCTGAACGCCCCGGTGGCCCCGCGGCTGAGCCAACTGGTGTTCCTCATCGTCGCCTCCTTCATCATGTTCAACAAGGTCTACTCCCCGCAATTCGTGGTGTGGCTGATCCCGCTGGCGGCGCTGGCCTGGCCGAAGTGGAAGGACTTTTTGGTCTGGCAGCTCTTCGAGGTGCTGCACTTCTGGGCGATCTGGATGTACCTCTACGCCACCACCGCCGACATCCAGGCCTCCAACACGTTCCCCACCTCCTTCTACGTGTTCGCCGTGCTGGGGCACATGATCGCCACCGGGTACCTGATGTACAAGGTGGCCCAGTCGATGTACGACCCCGAACTGGACCCGGTGCGCCGGGTGGGGCAGTTCGACCCGCAGGCCGGGGCCTTTGCCGGGGCGGAAGACAAGTTCGTTTTGGGAGCAAAGCATGGTGCATGACGCCGCAGTGATCGGGGCCGGGCCCAACGGGTTGGCCGCCGCCGTGACGCTGGCCCGGGCAGGGCTTTCGGTGCGGCTCATCGAGCGCAACGCCACCGTCGGCGGTGCCGCGCGCACGACGGAACTGGGGTACAAAGGCGCGGTCCACGACCTGGGCTCTGCGGTGCATCCGATGGCGCTGCTCTCCCCGTTCTTCAAGGAAATCGGCCTGCGGGAGCGCGTCGACTTCGTGGTCCCGGAGATCTCCTTCGCCCACCCGCTTCCCGACGGCCGGGCCGGCATCGCCTGGCGGGACCTGGAACGGACCGCCCAGGCGCTGGGCGCCGACGGCCCAGGCTACCGCCGGATCCTTGGACCCGTCGTCGATCGCATGGCGGGGACCGCGGACCTGCTGCTGCATCCCCTGCTGCGCGTGCCCAGGCAGGTCGGCGCCTTGGCCGTCTTCGGGTTGCGCGCCGCCCAACTCATGGTGCCGGGGCTGGGAACCGGCCAGATGGCCGCGGCGATGATCGCCGGGTGCGGCGCCCACACCGCCGGGGGCGGGCGCGGGCCCGCCGCCACGGGTGCGGGCCTCTTCCTCGGTGCCGCCGCCCACTCCGGCGGGTGGCCGATCCCCGCCGGTGGTTCCCAGGCGATCTCCGATGCGCTGGCGGGCATGTTCGTCGAGGCCGGGGGGAGCATCGAGCTGGACACCGAGGTCACCGACCTGGCCCAGGTCCCCGAAAAGACCGTCCTCTTCGACACGTCCCCGGAGGCCCTGGCCTCCATCGCGGACCGGGTGCTGCCGCAGAAATACAAGAACATCCTGACCGGCACGCGCAGGGCCCCGGGGTCATGCCTCATCCACTACGTGCTCAACTCGCCCGTGCCGTGGCGCAATCCGGAGCTCGCAGATGCCGGCACCATCCACCTGGGCGGCACCGCGGCGCAGATCGGGCGGGAGGAACGCCGGGTGCGCACCGATGTCTCGGCCGCGCCCTACGCGATCGTTTCCCAGCCCAGCCGCTTCGATCCAAGCCGGGCCCCGGAGGGCAAGCACGTGCTCTGGGCATATTGCCACGTGCCCAACGGAAACCCCGCGGACCTGAGCGCCGTCATGAACCGCCAGCTGGAGGCCGTGGCCCCGGGCTTCACCGACACCATCGAATACAGCGAGGCGGTCACAGCTCCGGGACTGGCGTCCCAGAACCCCAACCTGGTCGGCGGAGACCTCTCGGGCGGGGCGACCGACATGCGCGGCATGCTGGTGCGTCCCACGCTGTCCACCGATCCGTGGCGGACCCCGGCCAAGGGAATCTACCTGGCCTCCAGCTCCACCCCGCCGGGGCCCTCCGTGCACGGAATGTCCGGCCACCTGGCCGCGCAAAGCGCGCTGCGCCACGAGTTCGGGATTCGTCTCTAGCCGTCTGGATTCCGCTGGAGATTGCCCGGAGTGTTCGCCGTGCACCCGTGCGGCGACTCAATCATGGGAGTAGGGAATTGCCCGCCCGGCTTCGGGATGCATGGCGCAACGAGACAAGGGTTGCGATCGTGGCAAGGACCGGTGCCAGCAAGAACACAGCGGATCCGGCGCTGCGGGTAAGCCCGATCCCGAGGACGGCCACCCACCAGAAAAGGATCGCGGTGAATCCGATGGCGAGGGTCAGGGCATCCCAGGGGGCACGACGTTCGAGGGGAAAGAATCCTGAACTGTGCTTGCTCGACATTGCCGGCCTCCAAAGACGCGAACTGATTCATTGCCCCAACCACAGCACGGTTCAACGCCCTTGGCCAGAGGTTCCGCAAGGATCGACACACCAGACCGCGTGGACTCAACCGTTTGGTGGAGCCGAACCGCAAACGTGCGGCGCTACGCTGGGAGATGTGACCGTTCCTGCCCAGCAACCAACCCCCGGAGCCGAACCGAGCCCCCTTGACGGGCAGACGGCATCGGCCGGTGAGATGGTGCTGCGCGTCCTGCGGGTGGGGCTGCACGTCGGTTTCGCCGCGCTGCTGGGCGTCGGGCTCGTGCGCGTGCTGCTTTCCGAAACGACGATGCCCCGGCGGATCACTGCCGTCGCCCTTTCCGCGCTGCTTGCCGGCCTCTACCTGGCCGGGACCATCGCGGAAAAGCGCCATGCCGCCGGGCGGGCGCCAAGCACGGTGCGCTGGGCCCCCTGGTGGCTTGCGGGGGTCGTGCTGCTGTGGCTCGTGCTGCTCTACCTGCACGCCGACTACTCCTGGCTGGCATTCCCGCTCTTCTTCCTGCACCTGCACATCCTGGGCCAGCGCCATTCCCTCTTCGCGGTCGCGCTGCTGACCGCCGCTGTCATTGCCGCCGGCTGGTACCACTCTGGCTCTCTGGCGCTTCCCCAGATCCTGGGACCGGTGGTCGGTGCGATCTTCGCCGTCATCATGGGCATGGCCTACCAGGCCCTGTACACCGAGGGCGTGAACCAACGACTGGCCCTGGATGAATTGCGGGCCACCCGTGCGGCGCTCGCCGAGGAACAGCACCGCGCCGGGACCCTGGCCGAACGCACCCGGCTGGCCCGGGAAATCCACGACACCCTGGCCCAGGGGCTCTCCAGCATCGTGCTGGTCTCCCGCTCGGCATCCGCGGCCCTGGCGACGGGGGACACCACCGCGGCGGCCGAACGGCTCGAAACCATCGGGA
This sequence comes from Paeniglutamicibacter sp. MACA_103, assembly GCF_045798555.1. NCBI lineage: Bacteria > Bacillati > Actinomycetota > Actinomycetes > Micrococcales > Micrococcaceae > Paeniglutamicibacter > Paeniglutamicibacter sp. MACA_103. The sequence goes on from NZ_JBIXLN010000004.1 coordinate 135,960, forward strand.
CCACCGCCGCCGAGAACCTGGCCGAGGCCCGCGACTTCGTCGCCGACTTGTCCTCTACCGGCGACGGAGCCCGCTCGCTGGCCGGGCGGTTGCGCCGGCTCTGCGCCTCCACCGAACGCACGGCCGTGGCCGCCGGACACGGGTTCGAGGTTGTTTTCCGGCAGGACGGCACAGCCACCTCGCTGCCGGCGGAGGTTGCCGCCGCGCTCTGGCGGGCCGCCCAGTCCGGGTTGGCCAACGTCGCCGCCCACGCCCACGCCAAACGTGCGGTCCTGAGCCTGGGCTACCTGCCCGACGCCGTCACCCTGGATATCTTCGACGACGGGGAGGGCATGGACACCGGCGCCATCCCGGCCAAGCCGCGTGCCGACGGCACCGGCTATGGCCTGGCCGGCCTGCGCGAGCGCCTGGGCCTGCTCGGCGGCTCCCTGGAAGTCGAATCCGCACCCGGGGAGGGGACGGTATTGGCCGTCCGCATCCCGCTACACACCGCAGAAAGCAGCTCGTGATGCCCAACCTGAAGATCATGCTCGTCGATGACCACCCGGTGGTGCGCGCGGGCCTGCGCGCGGTGCTCACCGAACAGGGCGGGCTGTCGGTGCTGGCCGAGGCCGGGGACGGGGCCGCTGCCCTGGCACAGCTGGAGCGGCTGAAGACCCTGGGCCAGCGCGTGGACGTGGTGCTCATGGACCTGCAGATGGACGGCATGGACGGGGTCACCGCCACCGCGCGCATCCGCGCGATCGATGGCCCGCCCGTGCTGATCCTGACCACCTACGACTCGGATGCGGACATCCGTGCGGCACTTGATGCCGGGGCGGCCGGCTACCTGCTCAAGGACGCACCGCTTCCCGACGTGTTGGCGGCGGTCGAAGCCGCGGCCGCGGGGGAGCGGGTGCTTTCGGCGGACATCGCCGCGCGCATCACCCCCGAGGCGCGTGCCAACTCCACGGACCTGAGCCCGCGCGAGCTCGAGCTGCTGCAGCTGCTGGCCCGCGGGCAAAGCAACAAGGAGATCGCCGCGGAGCTGTTCATCTCCCAGTCCACGGTCAAGACGCACCTGATCCACATCTACGACAAGCTCGGCGTGGACAACCGCACCGCCGCCATCGACAGGGCCAGGTCGAACCGGCTGATCCGCTGAGCCCTTGGCTGCTTACCGGCCGGCGACGTCGGGCTGTTGCCGGAGCGTCTCGAGAATGAGGGGCTCCAGCTTGTCCCGCAGGTAGTGCTGTCCCTCCACCGTGGGATGCAGTCCGTCCGGTCCCACGAGGCGGTCGACATCGTCGACGAACCAGCCCTCCGCGATGGGGTCGACGTGGATGGCGCCCGCGGCCCGCCCCGCCTGCTTGACCGCGTCCCCGACAGCCAGGTAACGGGTCCCCGGCGGGGTGCTGTAGGCGGGCGGCCCAACCACCAGAAGGGCGGCTTGCGGCGCCTTGTCCTTGGTCGATGCGAAGATTTCGGCGATGGCGGCCGCCAGCTGGGTGGGGTCGTGGTGCAGGTCGTTGACGGAGCCGAAGAACACCACCAGGTCGGTCTCCGGTGTCACCCCCTGCTCCACCTGCCAGGCGAAGGTGGTGCCGGTGAGGCCGACGTTGAGGTATCCGCTTCCGTTTTGCGCGTTGTTGCGGATCTGAAGCGGCATCGAGTCGTCCGTGGGTGCCGTGGCGATGAGGTTTGGCCACGCATTTGTGGCGCTGGTGCCAAAGCCGGTGCTCATCGAATCACCGATGACCACCACGTTGCGCACGGAGGTCGGGGCCGAGACGGACGAGGAGTCCGGGGCGGATGTCGTGGACCCGGTGCCTTGGCAGGCGGCAAGGACCAACGCGCCCGTCAGTGCCAGCAGCAGGGGAACGGCGGATTGCCGCCAATGCCGGGGGGTGCGCTCCATGTTTCCACCTTCCCGGGTGAAGCGAGGTGCCCGCCATTGTGGCAGCCATCAATTTCATCGCCGATTCCCCAGCCTACGCGCGGCACCTTGGCACTGTCATGGGCGTTGGTGCGCGATCTCGGGTGTCAACCCTCCGGGCAGTAGCGTTCCCGGGCCATGGCGCTGGGCATTGAGGGGGGCTCGTTGGCGGGCAGGGAGCAATCAATCAGGCCCGTCTCGATGTTGCTCCAGGTGTTGACCGTTCCCCGGGCTCCCTGGTTGCCACAGACCAGGGTTATCGGCACGGAAACCTGCTCGACGGCGCGGTAGCCAAGCGTCCGGTCCGGCTCCCGCAGGCCCGTGAACATGGTGGTGATCCGGTCCAGGCCCTCGATGACCTCCACGGTGGGATAGCCGATGGCCTCGCCGATGGCTTCGGTGAAGCGGTCGGTGCCGGGGCCGTTCCCGTCCCAGATGAGCGAGGCGCCGAAGGGCTCATCCAGGAAGACAGTGCTCTTCTCCCGGCCGGAGGTGGTGTCCAGCTCCATGGCGGCGATGATTTTCCAGCCGCCGTTGCTTGCCTCGCCGGCCGTGACGACAGGTTCCTCGCAGTCCGCCCCGCCCAAACGAGCCGTGGCGGGGGCAACGCCGGGGGCGGGAGCCGGGTCGGTGGCCGTTGCACCGGGGACCGGACCGTCAAGGGGAACGCACCCGGCCAGCAGCAGCGCCGTTGCCGCTAGCGGCAATAAACCCACCGGGGGCCTGCGGGTGCTGCGGTCGTATGCTGTCACGGTGGGCCCCTTCAACAATGTTTGCCCAAACCTACACCGGGATGCGCCGCCGAATCCGGCAACCCGGCTCAGGGCTGGCGCGGTGAGTCCCCGGGTTGCACCCAATAACCCGGCGCGGCGATCGCCGGTGCCGGCGCGGGCGGAACGCTGAGTCGCTGGATCTTGCGTTTGTTTGCCAACTTCACGATGACGACGACGAACACGACTGTGGTGGCCATCGAGGCGAGCAGACTCGGCAAATCGCTTTCGGTGGCACTGACATCGACCAGGCCGATGGCACCCAGTGCGAAGATGACGGAGTTGTTGACCACGTGAAGGGCTATGGCAGCCTCAAGCCCGCCGGTACGCCAGGCCAGCCATCCGGCCGCCAGGGCGAAGAAGCCCACATCAAGCTGTCCGTAGATGTCGTACATGTGCCCGGCCATGAATAGAGGGATGGGCAGCAGGATCGCGAAGGCGGGGTGGCGCAGCCAACCGCCAACCAGCTGCATCAGGTACCCGCGGAACACGTATTCCTCGGCCGTGGCCTGGAACGGGACGAGCAAGATGGTCATCCCGAGCAGGAGCCACATGTCCGGGGCGCCGAAATCCGGAGCGAAGCCGTGCCCTGCAAGGGCATCGATGGCGAAGGTGATCCCGAAGCTGAGCGCCAGGACACCGAGGGCCACCGCCAGGCACTGTCCCAGCCAACCCCAGCGCATGCGCCCGGCGACCGAGGTCAGGGTCCCGACCTTCTGGACATTCATCATCCGGGTGGCCAGCAGGATCACCGGCAGCATCAGGATGAGGGAGACCATGGAGATGGCAAAGACGAACGGGTCGGACATGTCGACGGAATCGATGGAGATCATGGCCTCGTCGGCGGTACTCTCCAGCTCCGGGTTGCCGATGGCGACCACGACAAAGACGATCCCGGCCAGCAGTATCAGGCCCAGGTAAAGCCCCAGGGCAATGAGCCCCACCATGATGGTCTTCCACCAGCGGTAGGCGGAGTAGGTGCGGGCCAGCCGGTGGAAGGGCAGCGGTTCGGCCGGGGCGGTGGGGGCCTGGGGTGCCGGAACCCATTGGGCGGGATACTGGCCGGGCTGCGGGTTCTGTGCCGGGGGATGGTACGGCGGCGGGATCGTGTTCATGCCACCATTCTGTATCAACAAGGGGCCTTATCGCCTCGGCATTTGGGACGATCTTTTGGCCGCCGCCGGGACGGAGCGATGTGGTCCTTTCGGTCGATGCCCGCCCGTGGGCACCGCCGGTAACGTTAAGCCCATGACCACCGTTCACGAACCGGCCGCTGCGCGCTCCCGGCTGGGCCGGTTCCTGTCCCAGGCCTGGCGCATCGCGCTGGGCCTGGTGCTCGGATTCACCTTTTTTGCCTTTGCCTACATGGACCACTCGTTCGACGAGGCATCCGACGTGGACGCGGTGGGTGCCGTGATTGCCCTCGACATGCTCTGCGGCCTCATCGCCCTGGTGCTCTACCCTTTCCGGCACCGTTTCCCGGTGCCGGTCACCGTTGGCCTCGTGCTGCTCTCGACCCCGTCGACGCTCGCCGCCGGTTTTGCCATGCTGGCCGTGGTGTCATTGGCGACCCGGCGCCGGGTGCTGGAGATCATCGGCATTTCCGTGCTCCTGGTGGTTGCCGGGTTTGCAGGGGAACATCTCGTGGGCACCGTGGTGTTGCGCGAAGACGACGGAACCACCTGGTGGCAATTGGGCATCGTTGCCGTGGTGATGGTCGGGTTGTTGGTGCTCACCGGAATGTACATTGGCGGGCGGCGGCAGCTCACCGAATCCCTGCGCCGGCAGGTGAACAGCGCAGTGCGCGAACGGCAGGCACAGATCCACGCGGCCAAGGCCGACGAGCGCACCCGCATCGCGCGCGAGATGCATGACGTCCTGGCGCACCGGCTCTCGCTGGTCGCCCTGCACTCCGGTGCGCTGGAATACCGCAACGACCTGACGCCGGAGGAGACCAAGCAGACGGCCGGCGTCATCCGGGAGAATTCCCACTTGGCCCTGGGCGAGCTGCGCGAGGTGCTCGGCATGCTGCGCGACCCCAACACGCTGTTCGACGACGAACTGGCCAAGCCCCAACCGACCGCGGGACAACTGCGGGAACTCCTGGAAGAAAGCCGGGCGGTGGGCACCGCGGTCCACCTTGACCTTGCACCGGAAATGCAGGGACGCCTGGACGCCCTGCCCGAGGCAACCGGCCGCCATCTGTACCGGATCGTCCAGGAGGTGCTGACCAATGCCCGTCGCCACGCGCCCGGGCAGGAGGTCAGGCTGGAGCTCGGAGGCAACGCGGGCGACAAGTTGTTCCTGCGCGCTTCCAACAGCTTGGCTGAGGTGCTGCCCCGGGGCTCCGGCGCGGGGACCCTGCCCAGCTCGGGCCTGGGGCTGACCGGCCTGGCCGAACGGGTCCGGCTGGCCGGCGGGGAACTGCAGGTCGAACCGGAAGCCGGGGGAGCGTTCGTGCTGAAGGTGTGGTTGCCATGGGGCCCGTAAACGATTCGATCCGCATCGTGCTGGTGGATGACGAGAACCTGGTCCGTGCCGGGCTGCGCATGATCCTCGAATCCGACCCTCGCATCGACGTGGTCGGCGAATGCGCCGACGGGCGGTCGGCCGTGTCCCTGGTCGGCTCACTGGCACCGGATTTGGTGCTCATGGACATCCGCATGCCCGTCATGGACGGGCTGGCGGCCAGCGAGGCGATCCTGTTGGCCAACCCGGGCCAAAAGATCCTGGTCCTGACCACGTTCAACACCGACGACATGGTGCTGTCGGCGCTCAAGATGGGCGCCAGCGGATTCCTGCTCAAGGACACCCCGCCCGCCGAGCTCATGGTCGCCATCAACCAGGTCGCCGCCGGGAGGACGATGCTCTCCGAAGCGGTGACCAAGCAGCTCATTGCCGTTGCCGGCTCACGGCCCGCATCCTCCCGCCGCGATGCGGCTCTCGAGCGGCTTGCCGTGCTCACCGAGCGCGAACGCGAGATCGCCGGGGCAATGGCGCGCGGCAGCTCCAACCAGGAAATCGCCGACGGGCTGTTCATCTCGCTGGCAACGGTGAAGACCCACATCGGCAGGGTGCTGGAAAAGCTGGGGGCGGACAACCGCGTCCAGGTCGCGTTGTGCGTCTTTGAAGCAGAGGCAATCTAGCGGCGTTGGTGGGCTTCTGGTTGTGCCGGCCCAGAGCCGGCGGTTCGCGTCGAACAGGCGAATCGGGCAGGAATGGAAGAACAAAGCAGCGGGCGGCACCTTGGGCCGCCCGCTGCTTTGCATCCCCGATATAGGGGTATGCCGTTATGGCTCCAGGAAGATGCCGTTGCCCGGACCCAATGGCAGGTCCATGAAGAAGAAGACGCTCAGGATGCCGACCCACGCCAGCCAGAAGGGGATGACGAACGGCAACATGCGAGCGATCAAGGTGCCCAGCCCTGCTTGCGGTTCATATTTGCGAAGCATGGTCAGAAGCACAATCATGTAGGGGTTCAGCGGGGTAATGACTTGCGTGGCGGAGTCTCCCACGCGGAACGCACCCTGAATGAAGGCCGGTTCGTAGCCCAGCAGCACGAACATCGGCACGAAAACCGATGCCATGAGTGTCCACATCGCCGATCCGGAGATGATGAACAGATTCAATACGGAAGCCAACATGATGAAGGCGATGATGGCCGGATATCCGGTCAGCCCGATGGACTCCAGTCCGGAGGCTCCCGCAACCGCGATCCATTGACCGATTCCGGACCAATTGAAGAGCGCGATGAACTGGCCCAGGATGAACGCCAAGACCAAGAAACCGGCCATGTCGCGGATGGCCTCGCCCATCACCTTGGGGATGTCCTTGCCGCTTTGAATCGTGCCGATCAGTTTTCCGTAGACCAGTCCGGGCACCGTGAACATGGCAAACACGATGAAGACGATGGAGCTTAGAAGCGGAGACTTCGGAAGGAAGCCGCCGGTTTCGTTGCGCCACGGGGAACCGGGTACCAGGACGGCGACCACCATCAGAACCGCAAGGCCGATTCCGGCTGTCATTGCCCATTTCAGTGCCGTTGCTTCGCGGGAGGAAAGCTCTGGGTCAAGCACTTCGACGGATTTCGTTGCGTCCTGTTCCTGGATGTTTTCCACGACGGGCACGCCTTGGCGGGTCAGGCGCGGCTCAAGGATCCGGTCGATGATGAACCCGGCCAGCAGCATCAGGACGAATGAGGAGACGATGTTGAAGAAGAGGTTGGAGACAGGAGTGACAACTGCCCCGGCATTTGGCATGTTCTCGGTTACTGCCGTTGTGATGCCCGCGAAGAGGGCGTCGAGGCTGGTGACCAGGAAATTGGTTGAATATCCGGCGCCGGCGGCCGCAAAGCCACCCAGCAGTCCCGCGACGGGATGGCGTCCCGCCGCCTTGAAGACCAGCGCCGCCAAGGGGGGAATGACTACAAAGGCGGCATCCGCCATGATGGAACCCACCACGCCCACGGCGCCGACGGCATAGGGCAGTGCCCACCGCGGAGCCGATCCAAAGGCCTTGCGGATCATGGCTGCCAGTAGTCCGGATTTCTCTGCGACACCCACGGCCAAAAGAATGGGCAGTACCGTGGCCAAGGGCGGGAAGCCCAGGTAGTTGTCGCCGATATTCGCCGTGATCCAGGTCAGTCCCTCGGCGGTGAAAAGTCCCCGGATTGCGGTTGCTTCTTCACTGCCCGGTAGCTGGACGCTGACATTCATCCAGGCCATAAGGGTGGAGAGAACAGCCGTGATGGTGAAGAGGATCAGGAAGAGCATGAAGGGATCGGGCAGCTTGTTGCCCACCTTCTCGACCGAGTTCAGAAACCGGTCCATGCCCCGCTGCCGCTTTGGCTGGGTCAGCGTGCTCATTCTCAGACTCCTGTCGTGTTCGTCAGTTTGCGGTTCTCGGACGCCAGTTGGTGCAGGCGGTTCTCGGCCAGTTGAGCGTAGAGCGCTGCGCCATCGGCCAAGACGCCGTCGTCGAATGAGGCGAAAGGGGAGTGGTTGAATTCGACAGAGTCCGGATTGACGCCTGGTGCCGTGGCCGCCAACCCGATGAAGGCACCCGGGATGTTGTTCAGGACGCGGGAGAAGTCCTCGGACGCGGCCAATGGTTGCCGCATCTGGATCATGCGCTCGGATCCGAACAGCTCGATGGCGGTGTCCTGGACGATCTGCGCTTCGGCCGCGTTATTGATGGTTGCGGGATATCTGGGCCGGAATTCCACATTGGCATCCAGGCCGTGGGCGCGCGCGATCCCTCCGAGGAGTTGTGGCGCCAGGTTCTTGAGGCGATCGCGGCTGGTCTCGGAGAAGGTCCGGACGCTGGCCTCGAAATAGGCCGAATCGGGGATCACGTTGGATGCGGTCCCTGCGCGGAGCAGGCCAACAGTGATCACCACCGGGTCGAAGATATCGAATTGACGGGTAACCGCGACCTGCAGCGCCGAGATCATCTCGGTAACCACCGCAATTGGATCCTGCGCCTTGTAGGGTGCGGAGCCGTGGCCACCGGTGCCTTGGACGGTGACAATCAAGGTATCCGAAGCGGACATCATGATGCCCGGGCGAGTGAGCACTTTTCCGTGCTCTGCCATCCCGGAGAACACGTGCATGCCGAAGGCCGCGTCGGCTCGTCGGCCCGCAAGATCCAGGATCCCCTCGTCGATCATGATCCCGGCGCCGTTGCATCCCTCTTCGCCGGGTTGGAACATGAAAACAACATCACCGGGAAGCCGGCTCTTGCGTTCGGAAAGCAACCGCGCCGCACCGGCAAGCATGGCGGTGTGCAAGTCGTGGCCACACGCGTGCATTGCCCCCTCGATTCGGGAGGTGAATGGAACGTTGGTTCGTTCCTGCACCGGCAAGCCGTCCATGTCACCCCGCAACAGCACGACGGGGCGGTCGCCCGATCCGGCTCCGGGCGCATCTCCCGTCCCTCGGAGCACCGCACCAATGGAACTGAGTTTCCGGCCGAGTGTGATCTCAAGGGGAAGATCGTCGAGCTCGGTCAAGACCTTCTCTTGGGTCCGGGGCAGGTCCAGTCCGATCTCGGGTTCCTGATGCAGTGAATGACGTAGTCGGATCAGTTCCGGTTCCAACTGGCGTGCGTTCTCGAGGTGTGACATGTTCTTCCCCTGTGTGATCTAGGTCTAACGTGGGAAGAGCGTATATGTTCTATGTTCACGGGGACTATTGCCGCTGGATATCTGCGCAAAGCCGGATGAAATTCGAATAAAAATGCAGGGGAACCATGTCATTGGACGTTACCGAAGAAGACCTGAGACTGATCCACGCGCTGCAAATCGCCCCGCGGATCAGCTGGAGCGACGCTGCCCGGATCCTTGATTCGCACGCAACGACTCTGGCTGCCCGATGGCAGCGACTTCGCACTGCGGGTCTGTCGTGGGTGACGGCGAACGTCATCAGTACATCCATGGAGTCGACTCTGTCCTTCTTCGACGTGGAATGCACGGTGGCCGAACGCGCGTCGACCATCGAGACCCTTTGTGCCAGGCCCGAGGTGGTGTCAGTGCTCGAATCCGCACGCAACCGCGACTTGATGTTGATCGTGGAAACCGCGAATCTCGCCGAACTTGGAAACCGGGTTGTCCCGATGCTCACCGCGATACCCGGTGTCACGAAGTTTGAGGCCTCGATCTGTACGCGGCTTCATTCGGAGGGGCATATCTGGCGCCTGGATGCGCTCAATCGCAAGCAGCGGGCCGAACTGGAAGCACTTGTGGTTCCGCCATCGGGAAAGCCCTATTCACTCACACCGGCCGACGCCGGACTGGTGAGATTCCTGATGCGCGATGGGAGGGCCACCGCCACGGATATTGCCCGGGAACTGGATCTGCACCCCACCACGGTAAGCAGGCGTTTGAATCGGATTCTGGCCAGTGGAACATTGTCGTTTCGATGTGAGCTGGCCCAGCAGGACTCTGCGTTTCCGGTGAGTTGCCAGTGGTTTGCCGTCGTTCCGCCGGGGCAGCATGAGCAGGTTGCCGAGGTCCTGAAGTCGTTCAAGAACCTGCGTCTGTGTGCATCGACCACCGGCACGACCAACTTCACGTTCGTGATCTGGCTCCGCTCGGTGGCGGAAGTGATGGAGGTCGAGCTGGCCATCGCCGAGCGGGTTCCGGAAATCAGGTTTGCCGAGAGTGCAGTTGCGCTGGCGTATCCCAAGCGTGTGGGCTGGTTGTTGGATGAAAATGGCAGGGCAACGCGCGGAGTTGTTGCCTGAAAATTCGATGGAAGTTTCGCGGCATGCCCATGGAACGGTTCTGCTCAAGAAAACCCCACGGTTGCAAGGGCGTGGGCGGTCATGGCCGAAATTCCCGGCGACACGAGCCCGTTCGTCAAATGACTACTGACCCATGCACCTTGCGGACCGGACGGCACTTCCTAGAGCTTGGGCAGGCCATAGTGGTCTGCGATCAGCTCCACGGTCCGGGTCTGCGCCTGGCGTGAATGGCCGCCGACCACGAGCATCACCTCGTCGACGCCCGTCTGCCGGTGAAGCAGCTCCAGGCCCTGGGCCACGTCCGCGGCGGTGCCGTGCAGCGTGCGGCCGGTCCATTCCTCGAGGATCGCGCGCTCGTGCTCGTTGGCCGGGTAGGCCTCGACCTCGTCCGGGGGCAGCATGGCAAAGGGCTTGCGCTGGAACATGCGCATCATCGCCATCGCCGTGGACGTCGCCTGGCGGCGTGCCTCGGCCGGATCGTTGTCGGCGATCGCGCCCACGCTGACCAGGCTGTACGGCTCGCCCAGCAGCTCCGAGGGCCGGAAGTTCTCGCGGTAGAGCCGCATGGCCGTGACGACGTCGGCGCTGCCGAACTGCAGGGCGAAGGCGTAGGGGCGGCCCAGCTGGCCCGCCAGCTGCGCCGAGTACGGGGATGAGCCCAGGATCCAGACCTCGGGATTCGTCTCGGGCCGCGGCACCCGGTTCTGTTCCGCCTGCCAGGGACCGGGCACGGCGTGGACATCTTGGTACGGATGCCCCTGCGGGAAGTCGTCGTCGATGAAGCCGAGCAGTTCCAGCACCTGCTGGGGGAAGTCGTCGTTCGCGTTGTGGCGGCGGCGCAGCGCCGCCGCGGTCTGCCCGTCGGTTCCCGGGGCGCGGCCGAGCCCGAGGTCGATGCGTCCCGGGGCGAGCGACTCGAGCATGCCGAACTGTTCGGCGATCACCAAGGGTGCGTGGTTGGGCAGCATCACGCCGCCGGCACCGAGGCGGATGCGCTGCGTCTCGCCGGTCAGGCGCGCCACCATCAGCTGGGGAGAGGACGTCGCGGCACCGGGCATGGCGTGGTGTTCGGACATCCAGAAGCGCTCGAGGCCCCGCTTCTCGGCCAACTGCGCCAGTGCGATGATTTCCGCGAAGGTCTCCTGTGCCGTATGCCCCACCCCGGTGATGGCGTTGTCGAGCACCGAAAGGACGAAGGGCGCATTGCCCAAGGGGCGTGACTGGATCATGGGTTCTCTCTCACTTCTCATGGAAAATATGCAACTTAAGCGTGACTCTCAGGCTAGCTTCTTATCACGGAAAAATACAACTGATACCATGAGATCTATGACAAGGATCCCACTTCCCCCCGCCCCCGGCGCCGACGACCACCCGAGCCTCGCCCTGGTCAACAGCGCCGTAAGCCTTCCCGGCGGACACGTGGCGGACGACCTGGGCAGCCCGGCCGAAGCAACTGCGTGGCTCGTCGGACAACGCCTGGTTCCCGAGGAAACCGCCCTTCTTGCCTATTGCCAGGGCCAGCTCACGACGCTGCGCGGCAATTTGCGCGCCCTCTTCATGGCCCGGGTGGAAGGCGCTGTTCCCGCGCCGGAGGCCCTGGAGAGCGTGAATCGGGCGTTGGTGAAGGTGCCCAGCGCACCGCTGCTGCAGTTCGACGCCACCAGCGGACTTCGGCGGGTCGCGCGGCACCCGGTGACCCAGCTCGTCGAACACGCCATGGCCCAGATCGCGGAGGATGCGGCCGCATTGCTGACCGGCAGCCAGGCCGAACTGATCGCGCAATGTGAGGCCACGTCCTGCGACCGGCTGCTGCTTCGCACGCACGCCCGTCGATGCTGGTGTTCCACCCGCTGCGGCGATCGCGTGCGCGCGGCCCGGGCCTACGCCCGCAAGCTTGAACGGGCCCAGGCCGGCTGATCCCGAACCCCTAGGGGATCACCCGTACGCCGAAAGAGTGAGGGTTCACGCCGTGAAGATCATCCGCGTGGGCGGCGACGGCGGAGCCGATCCTCCGTAACGTTGAAGACATGATCACAGTAGAGGCACTGACCAAGAACTATGGCGCCAAGCGTGCGGTGGACGGGGTTTCCTTTACCGTCCAGCCGGGCAAGGTCACTGGATTCCTCGGCCCGAACGGCGCGGGAAAATCCACCACGATGCGCATGATCGTGGGCCTGGACCGGCCAACCTTCGGCAGCGTGAGAGTGAACGGCCGCAGGTACGCCGAACATGATGCTCCGCTGCGCGAGGTCGGCGCCCTGCTCGAGGCCAAATCCGTCCACAGGTCGCGCAGCGCGCGCACCCACCTACGGGCCCTTGCGGCAACCCATTCGATTCCCAACACCCGGGTCGACGAGGTCATCGAACTCACCGGGCTCGGCGCCGTCGCCTCCAAGAAGGTCGGCGGCTTCTCCCTGGGAATGGGCCAACGCCTGGGCATCGCCGTGGCACTGCTGGGCGACCCGCAGACCCTGATCCTCGACGAGCCGGTCAACGGCCTGGACCCGGAAGGGGTGCTCTGGGTCCGCAACCTCGCCCGCCACCAGGCGGCGCAGGGCAAGACGGTGTTCATCTCCTCGCACCTGATGAGCGAGATGGCGTTGACTGCAGACCACCTCATCGTCATCGGCCGCGGCCGCATCATTGCCGATGCGCCGATCGAGCGGATCCTTGGCGGGGCGAACGTGCCCACCTGCAGGGTCAAGACCGACTCGGCCGAGGCCCTGATGAACGGGCTGGCCGCCGAAAACGTGCACCTTACCAGGATCGATGCCCAGACCGTCCAGGTCGCCGGCCTCGACGGCCGGGCGATTGCTACCCGTGCGCTGGAACTGCAGATCCTGCTCCACGAGCTCACCCCCGTCCAGCAGTCCCTCGAAGAGGCCTACATGGCACTGACCCAGGACGAGGTCGAATACCATTCCCACCTTGGCAACGAGCTTGCCGCCGCGACCACCGGAAAGCAGGGCCAGCCATGAGCACCACGGCCATGAAACGACCACGTTCCGCCGCACCCGGTGCCGCGGGGGGCGGAAAGCTCGGCTTCGCCGGCGTGCTGCGCAGCGAGTTCATCAAGTTCTTCTCGCTGCCCTCCACGCTGATCCTGATCCTGACCACCTTCGTGGTCATGGTGGGGATCGCGGCGCTCAGTGTCTGGGGGATCGGTGCATCCCTGAAAGCGATGGCGTCAGAGCCCGAAATGGCGGCGCAGATGGGGGACATGAATGAACTCGCCGCCTCGCTGCCGGCCAGCGGGCTTCTCGTTGCCCAACTGGTCATCGGCGCCCTGGCCGTGATGGTGATGAGCTCGGAATTCGCCACGGGCTCGGCCCGCTCCACCTTCGTGGCCACGCCCACCCGGCAGCCGGTGTTCTGGGCCAAGACCCTGATGGTCACCATCGTTTCGGCGCTGGTCGCGCTCGCCTCGATCCTGGCCGGGTTCCTGGTGGCCAAGCCGATTGCCGACAACTACTCCCTGCCGTTGGACTTCGCCTCCGAGGCCTATCAGCGCAACCTTTGGTTCGGGGTGCTCTACGTGGTGATGGTCTCGCTGATCGGCCTGGCCCTGGGGACGATGCTGAAGAACTCGGCAGGCGGCATCGTGGTGCTCGCCGCGCTGTTCTTCGTGGTTCCCATCGTCGTGGACGGACTGTCGGGCATGGTGTCCTGGCTGGCCGACGCCGCACGCTTCCTGCCGGGCCATGCAGGAGGCGCGCTGATGGCGATGCCCGGTGCCGAGGGCGCCCTGGAGACCTGGGCCTCCGGACTCGTGGTCGGCGCCTGGATCCTCGTCCCGCTGGCCGCCGCCGCGGTGCTGCTGCAGCGCCGCGATATCTAGAACACGCCTTTGATCGATAGGCTCAGGGACATGAGTGAAAACACGGCGCCGCTCGCCTCCGGGGACCCGGAGGCGAGCTTTGCCGAGATCTCGGCACAACGCATCGGCCCGCTGCGCTCCTTCATGCGCCGGCGCCCGGTGCTGGTCGACATCTCCGTGGTGCTGCTGTACTTCCTGATGACCGCCCCGAGTATCGTCGAGGCGGCGCTGGCCGCGCACTGGCCCACCCTGGGCCTGCTCACGCTGACGGGCGCCTCCCTGTTTTTCCGCCGCGGCCGGCCCATGTTCGTGCTGGTCGTGGTGGTGCTCTTCGACTCCGCCGCGATCCTGCTGGACTCCTCGTATTTCGGCGGCAGCGTGGGACTCTGGATCGCGCTGTATGCGGCGTCGACCAAATATGCCGCCCGGCGCATGTTCGCCCTCACGGCCCTGATCACCGCCCTCCAGGGGCTGGTCTTCGTCACGATGGGGCTTCCGTCGATGTTCACCGATTCACCCGAGGACCAGGCGGCGCTGGCGGAGATCGGCGGGCGCACCCTCACGATCACGCTGTCCCTGGCCTTCCTGCTGGGCACCAACGCCGCGGCCGTGGCCATCGGCGCCGCGGTGCGCAACAACCGGCTGCACGAGGCCGAGCTGGACAACTGGGCCAAGCGGGTCCAGACCCTGGCCCAGCTGCGCGAACGCAACCGCATCGCCCGGGAGATGCACGACGTGGTCGCGCACTCGCTCTCGGTCATGATCGCCCTGTCCGACGGCGCCGCGGTGGTGCTCAAGCGCGACCCGGCGCGTGCCGGGGAGGTCCTGGGCGAACTGTCCACCACCGGACGCCGGGCGCTGGGGGACATGCGGCGGGTCATCGGGGTGCTGCGCACCGGGGACGGGGCGTCGCTTGAACCGCAGCCCGCCGGAGGCTCCCTCGAACAGATGCTTGCCGGCTTCCGGGTCGCCGGCCTGCCGCTGCGCTACACCCAATCCGGCCCCGCCCTGCCGGAGGACGCGACCTTCCAGCTCACCGTCCACCGCATCATCCAGGAGTCCCTGACCAACGTGCTGCGCTACGGGCGCAACGTGGGCAAGGTGGAGGTGACGGTGCACCGGGTCCGCGACGATGTCACGGTGAGGATCCACGACGACGGCACGCACCAGGAAGCGCGCCGCGAGATCATCGGATCCGCGCAGGGCATCCGCGGCATGAAGGAGCGCGCCGCGCTCTTCGACGGCACGCTGCGCGCCGGTCCGGCCTCCCGCGGCGGGTGGAGCGTCGTGGCCAAGCTCAAGTTGCCGCACCCGCCCCGCTGCCCCGGCGAGCCCGCGCCGCAGCGGGGCAGCCAACCGGCCCCCAAGAACCAACACCAAGGATCGTGAGAACAACACCCATGCCCGAGACAACCGACAAGAACACCGCGCGCATCGGCGTGCTGCTGGTCGATGACCAGCCGCTGCTGCGCATGGGCTTCAGGCTCATCCTCGAAGGCGAGGACGACCTGGAAATCCTCGGGGAGGCCTCCGACGGGGCCGAGGGCGTGCGGCAGGCCATCAAGCTGAAACCCGACGTGGTGCTCATGGACGTGCGCATGCCCACCATGGACGGCATCGAGGCCACCGCCCGCATCGTCAAGGAGCTGCCCGAGGCCAAGGTCATCATCCTGACCACCTTCGACCTGGACGAATACGCCTTCTCCGGGCTGCAGGCCGGGGCCAGCGCCTTCCTGCTCAAGGACGTCGCGCCCGAGGAACTGGTCAACGCGGTGCGCCTGGTGGCCTCCGGCGACGCCGTGGTCGCGCCCCGGGTCACCGCCCGGCTGCTGGAGACCTATGTGCGCGACGGCGCCCCGAACCGCTCCAGCGCCCCGGCGCCGGAACGCGACCCGCTGCTGGGGGATTTGACCCCGCGCGAACTCGAGGTACTCGGGGCCATGGCCGAGGGGCTGTCCAACGCGGAGATCGCGCACCGCTTCTTCCTCTCCGAGGCCACCGTGAAGACCCACGTGCGCCGGATCCTGACCAAGCTGCACCTGCGCGACCGCGTGCAGGCAGTGGTCTACGCATACGAAACCGGGCTGGTCATCCCCAGCCAGGGACTGGACTACTAAGGGAGGATGCCGATGAACTCCGAATTCCTGCGCAGCCCCTGGCTGCTGCTGGCCGTGGTCCTGGGGGTCCTCGGCGCCTTCCTGCTCACCCTCTTCGCCCTGCCCGTTCCCGGGTGGGCTAGCATCGTCCTTGGGGTCGGCGCCCTCGTGGTGGCCCTGGTCCGCACCCGCACCTAGGCGCTCCTGCGCCGCCCCCCCGCACGCAAAACGAGTCAAGGGAACTTCGAATGTCCAGCGCAGCAATCGAGCACATCAACGACCTCTCCGCCTTCGTCGCGGACTCTCCCTCCTCCTTCCACGCCGCCGCGGCGGCGGCCCGCCGCCTGGCCGCGGCCGGCTTCACCGAATTGTCCGAGGCCGAGGCCTGGGATCCGGCCCCCGGCGGACACTTCGTGATCCGCGACGGAGCGCTCATTGCCTGGGTGCAGCCCGAAGGCGCCACCGCCACCACCGGGTTCCACATCGTGGGTTCGCACACCGACTCGCCCTCCTTCAAGCTCAAGCCCAAGCCCACCACCGGCGCGCACGGCTGGCTGCAGGCCGGCGTCGAGGTCTACGGGGGCCCGCTGCTGAACTCCTGGCTGGACCGGGAGCTGCTGCTGGCCGGGCGCCTGGTGCTGCTCGACGGCACACAGGTGCTGGCGCGCACCAAGCCGATGCTGCGCTTCCCGCAGCTGGCCGTCCACCTGGACCGGGCAGTCAACGACGGGCTGGCCCTGGACAAACAGGTGCACATGAACCCGGTGTGGGGGATCGGGAACCCCGAGGAGGCCGACGTGCTGGCGGTGCTGGCCGAATCCGCCGGCGTGGATGCCGCGGAGATCGGCGGCTACGACGTGGTGGTTGCCGACGCGCAGCGCGGCGAGGTCTTCGGCGCGGCCAACGAGTTCTTCGCCTCCGGGCGCCTGGACAACCTCTCCTCGATGCACGCCTCGCTCACCGCGCTGGTGCACCACGCGGCCTCCGGCGCCGGGGAGCACATTGCGGTGCTGGCGGCCTTCGACCACGAGGAAATCGGTTCCGCCTCCCGCTCCGGGGCCTGCGGCCCGTTCCTGCAGGACGTGCTCGAGCGCATCGGGCACGGGCTGGGGGCCACGCTCCAGGACCGCAACCGCGCCTACGCGGACTCGGTCTGCCTCTCGGCCGATGCCGGGCACTCGGTGCACCCGAACTATCCCGGGCGCCACGACCCGGCCAACCGCCCGCTGCTGGGGGCCGGCCCGCTGCTGAAGATCAACGCGAACCAGCGCTACGCCACCGACGCAGTGGGCGCGGCGCTCTTCGCCCGGCTCTGCGCCACCGCGGATGTCCCGTACCAGGAGTTCGTGTCCAACAACCAGATGCCCTGCGGATCGACAATCGGCCCGCTGACCGCCACCCGGCTGGGCATCCGCACCGTGGACGTGGGAATCCCGCTGCTCTCGATGCACTCGGCGCGCGAGATGTGCGCCGTGGCCGATCCGCTGCGCCTGGCCAGGATCTCCGAGGCGTTCTTCGCCGCCTGAGAATTCGCCGGTAAACGCGTCGTTAACACCGGCAGGTTACCCGCCGTTAACCGGCGCGTGCTTTGCTCACGGACATGATTGCCGAGCCGAAGCCACGCCGTTTCCTGCCCGAGGTCCAGTCGCTGCGCGCGGTGGCGGTGCTGCTGGTCGTGGCCTACCACCTCGAGCCGCGCATGGTCCCGGGCGGCTTCGTCGGGGTCGACGTGTTCTTCGCGATCTCCGGTTTCCTGATCACCGGGCACCTGCTGCGCGAGGTGCGCAAGACCGGGCGGATCGACCTTCCCGGGTTCTGGGCCGCACGGGTGAGGCGGATCCTGCCCGCCGCGTTTGCGGTGATCCTCGCGGTGCTGGCAGCCACGCTGGCCTTCCTGCCGGCCACGCAATGGAAGGCCGTGGGCACCGCGGCCCTGGCCTCGGCGTTCTCGGTGGAGAACTGGGTGCTGGCGGCCGACTCCGTCGACTACCTTGCCGCCGATGCCGAGCCCACCGCGCTGCAGCATTTCTGGTCCCTCGGCGTCGAAGAACAGTTCTACCTCTTCTGGCCGCTGCTGGTGCTGCTGGCGGTCTGGCTGGTCCGCAGGCGTGCCGGGGCGCGGGAACGCGTCGGCCGCCGGGAAACCACCGGAGGGCTTCCGCGCACCGCGCTCCTGCTGGTCTTCGGCACCGTCATCCTCGTCTCGCTGGCCTACTCGATGGTGCTGGTGAATTCGGGAAACCCGGCCGCCTACTTCATCACCCCCGCCCGCGTCTGGGAAATGGCCGCCGGCGGCCTGCTGGCCCTCTTGCTCGCCCCGCCCGAACCCGGGCTTGCGGCGCGGAGCAATCGCCTGCTTGCCGCCCCCGGCGTGCGGACCGCGCTGGCCTGGGGCGGCTTTGCCGCGATCGCGGCGGCGGCCTTCGGCTTTGACGGTGGCACGCCCTTCCCCGGACTGTCCGCTGCCCTGCCGGTGGCGGGAACCCTGGCCGTGATCCTGGCCGGGGAGACCCGCGGCGCCTTGGCCCCGCAAAAACTCCTCGAGCTTCCCGCGGTGCAATGGGTGGGGAACGTGTCCTACTCCCTGTACCTGTGGCACTGGCCGGCGCTCACCTTCTTCCTCTTCTTCGCCGACCGCGAGCCGGGGCCCGCCCAGAGCATCGGCCTGCTGGTGCTTTCGCTGCTGCTCGCCTGGGCCAGCTACCGCTGGATCGAAACCCCGGTACGGACCTTCGCCCCGCTCGCCGCCTCGAACTGGCGGGCACTGGGTGCCGGGGCCGCCGCACTGGTTCTGGTCGCGGCGCTTGCGGTGGCTCCCGGAACCCTGGCCGAACGCGAGATCGTCGCCCAGGAACGCGCCGTCGCGACCTTGCTTGCTTCTCCTCCGCCCGGGTTCGGTGCAGCTTCGGTCCGCGCCGGTGCACCTGCATACCTGGAGGGCGTGCGGCAGATCGTCCCGGTTCCGGCCGAGGCCGAATACGACCTGCCCGACCTGGGCGAGTGCGTCCAGAAACCCAAGTCGCCCATCACCGTCGAATGCGAGAAGGGTGCAGTCGACGGGACCCTGACCATTGCCCTGGTGGGCGATTCGCACGCCTCGCATTGGTACCAGGCGATGGAGGCAACCGCCAAGCAACACGGCTGGACGGTGTTGACCTACCTGAAGAACTCCTGCCCCTTCAGCGCCACCAAGCGCACCGCCGAAAAGGATGGCGGCATTTCCTGCCACCAAGCCAACAAGGACACGCTGAAGCGCATCCTGGCCCGCGGGGACGTGGACGCGGTGGTGAGCGGTCACTGGTCCGGGGCCACGTTCGAAAAGGGTGCCGCCGAGGGCTTCTCCGACTATTGGGGCCAGCTGGAAGACGCCGGAATCAAGGTCTACCCGATTCTCGACACCCCGCGCCCCGGGCTGAAGTCCTATGCGCGGGATTGCGTGGTGCAGCATCCGGAAGAGCTTCGGTCCTGCGGTGCCCCGGAATCAAAGGCCTTCGAGGCCAACGACTTCACACTGGCTGCGGCCAAGCTCGAGCCGCGGGTCGGTGTCCTGGATTTCAACGACCAGTTCTGTGCCGACGGGTTCTGCCCGGCCGTCATCGGGAACGTGCTGGTGTATCGGGACAAGCACCACATCTCCGACACCTACATTCGCACGCTCGCCCCGGTCTTCGGCGACCGGCTAGTCGAGCGGCTGCGCACGGACGGGCTGATGAAAGCCGCGCGGTGACCTCCGTGATACACCGCACCCGGCATAGTCGGGCGCGACAGTGATTTTCCGCTAGAATGGTTGAGGCTGTTTCTGCCGCGCCCGGCAATCGGGTTGTGGCGACAGCAAATGCAAAGAACCTCCTGTTGCGGAAATGCCGTGACCGTTTAGCCCAAAGGAGGTGGGTTCACATGCGTGCTTATGAATTGATGGTGCTGATCGACCCCGAGGTCGACGAGCGAACCGTTGAACCGACCCTCGGTAAGTTCCTCGATGTTGTCCGTAACGATGGTGGAACCATCGAGAACGTTGACATCTGGGGCCGTCGCCGCCTGGCCTACGACATTCAGAAGAAGAATGAGGCCATTTACGCGGTGGTTAACTTCACCGCTACCCCCGCTACTTCCGCAGAGCTTGATCGCCAGCTGGGCCTCAATGAGACCATCATGCGCACCAAGATCACCCGCCCGGAAGAGGCAAAGGTCGTAGCAGAGTAATTCTGCTTTTTCGATCTTCGTAGAACAACACTTTAGGAGGCTCCAATGGCAGGCGAGACAGTCATTACGGTTATTGGTAATTTGACCGCTGATCCGGAACTGCGTTTCACCCCGTCAGGATCGGCAGTGGCGAACTTCACCATTGCTTCGACCCCGCGAACCTTCGACCGCCAGACCAATGAATGGAAGGACGGCGACACGCTGTTCCTCCGGGCGTCGGTGTGGCGTGAGGCTGCCGAAAACGTCGCCGAGACGTTGACCAAGGGCATGCGCGTCATCGCCCAGGGCCGCCTCAAGTCGCGTTCCTACGAAACCAAGGAAGGCGAAAAGCGTAACGTCACCGAGCTTGAGGTCGATGAAATCGGCCCGTCGCTGCGTTACGCCTCCGCAAAGGTCACCCGCACCCAGCGCTCCGGCGGTGGCAATGGTGGTGGCTTTGGTGGCCAGCAGAACGCGGGGGCAAATGCCGGCGGGTTTGCCGGCGGCAACCAAGGCGGCGGCGGTGGATTCGGTGGCGGCAACGCCGGCGGAAACTCCGGTGGCGGCTGGAATGCACCGGCAAACGATCCATGGGGCGCTCCTGCCGGAGGAAACAACGGCGGATGGGGCAACCCGGGTTCCGACGAACCACCTTTCTAAACAAATTTATTCACCATCCCGCAGAAAATTCTGCGGGCTCCACCTGATAAAGGAGCTCCACGATGGCTAAGGCTGAACTCCGTAAGCCCAAACCAAAGTCCAACCCCTTGAAGGCCGCTGACATCACTGTCATCGACTACAAGGACGTAGCATTGCTGCGCAAGTTCATTTCCGATCGCGGAAAGATCCGTGCCCGTCGCGTTACCGGTGTTTCCGTACAGGAACAGCGCAAGATCGCACAGGCCATCAAGAACGCGCGTGAAGTGGCCTTGCTGCCTTACTCCGGCGCTGGCCGCGGCTAAGGAAGGTATACCAACATGGCAAAGCTCATTCTGACCCACGAAGTTACCGGCCTCGGTGCCGCAGGCGACATCGTCGAGGTGAAGGATGGTTACGCACGTAACTACCTTCTCCCGCGTTCGTTCGCCATCACCTGGACCAAGGGCGGTGAGAAGCAGGTTGAGTCGATCAAGGCCGCCCGTGCTGCTCGCGCCGTTGCATCCCTGGAAGAGGCACAGGCACTTGCTGCTTCGCTGTCCGCCAAGCCGGTCAAGCTGACCGTCAAGGCCGGCGCTACCGGTCGCCTCTTCGGCACCGTCAAGACCGACGACATCGCCAAGGCTGTTGCAGCCGCCGGCGTTGGCTCGATCGACAAGCGCAACATCGAGATCGACGACCACATCAAGTCGACGGGTAACTACTCGGCGACCGTGCGTCTGCACACCGATGTTTCCGCAAAGATTGCACTGCAGGTTGTTGCAGTAAAGAAGTAATTTCTTTCGCAACCTCCGTCGTCATTGACGACAACCG